>NZ_JBQENW010000005.1:0-48600 GCF_052044835.1 Bacillus sp. 22475
TTATCCGGTATTAGCCCCGGTTTCCCGGAGTTATCCCAGTCTTATGGGCAGGTTACCCACGTGTTACTCACCCGTCCGCCGCTAACTTCATAAGAGCAAGCTCTTAATCCATTCGCTCGACTTGCATGTATTAGGCACGCCGCCAGCGTTCATCCTGAGCCAGGATCAAACTCTCCAATAAAGTTAGTTTGTCTAGCATCTAAAAATAAAAATTGACGTTTCACGTTGTTTGTTTCGTTCAGTTTTCAAAGAACTACATTGTCGCTCAGAAGCGACTTTATCAATATAACATTTTGTTATATTTTCGTCAACAACTTTTTTCAATAAGTTGTTTTTCGTTTGTTTTGCTTGTTACCTTTCGTGGCAACGAATATAAATATACCAGTTTGATTATTAAAATGCAATAGTTTTTCTAATAAAATTTTTAACTTAGTAAAAAAGTATAAAAACAGCACATTTCTTCTATATAAATATAATTTCTCGCACCATCAAGATCTATTATACCCACACAACTCATACTCAAATAAAAAAGCTTTGGAGAAATCTCCAAAGCTTAGTCTTGTTTATGGCGCATAGCAGGGAATAATAATACATCACGAATAGATGGTGCATTTGTTAATAACATAACTAAACGATCAATACCGATTCCTAATCCGCCCGTAGGAGGCATACCGTATTCAAGAGCTTCGATATAATCATCATCCATCATGTGAGCTTCGTCATTACCTTGCTCACGCTCTTTTAATTGAGCTTCAAAACGTTCTTTTTGATCAATTGGGTCGTTTAACTCAGTGAATGCATTTGCATGTTCACGTGCAACGATAAATAACTCGAAACGATCTGTGAATCGTGGATCTTCGTCATTCTTTTTCGCAAGTGGCGAAATTTCTACCGGATGACCGTAAATAAATGTTGGTTGGATTAATTTATCTTCTACTTTTTGCTCGAAGAACTCATTAATGATATGACCAACTTCCATTGTATCCTTAATTTCTACATTATGTTCTTTTGCAAGCTCACGCGCTTCTTCTACACTCATCGGAGTCCAGAAATCCGCTCCAGAGTGTTGCTTAATTGCATCTACCATATGAAGACGTGTCCATTCTGGTTCTAGATTAATTTCATAATCACCATATTGGATCGTTGTTGTACCCAATACTTTTTTCGCAATATGAGCAACCATATTTTCTGTTAGTTTCATAATATCATTATAATCAGCGTACGCTTCATATAATTCAATCATCGTAAACTCAGGGTTATGACGAGTTGATACACCCTCATTACGGAATACACGGCCGATCTCATAAACTTTTTCTAATCCGCCCACAATAAGACGTTTTAAATGAAGTTCAATTGCGATACGCATATATAATTCCATATCTAACGCATTATGATGCGTAGTGAAAGGACGAGCAGATGCTCCACCCGCAATCGCGTGCATCATAGGCGTTTCTACTTCAAGATAACCGTTGTCATCTAAATATCTTCTCATTTCACGAATGATTTTACTACGAGTAACAAATGTTTCACGACTTTCCATACTTGTAATTAAGTCTAAGTAACGTTGACGGTATCGTTGTTCAACATCTTTTAATCCATGGTATTTATCCGGTAATGGACGAAGAGATTTCGTTAAAAGCGTAAATCCTGTTGCTTTTACTGAAAGTTCTCCAACGTTTGTTTTGAACACTTTACCTTCAATACCTACTAAGTCACCTAAATCTGCTGTCGTAAATAACTCGTACTCTTCATCTCCAACAGTATCTTTACGAACGTAAATTTGAACTTGGCCGTGTAAATCTTGAATGTGCGCGAATCCAGCTTTTCCTTTACCGCGTTTTGTCATAATACGACCAGCGATAGAAACCGTGATTTCTTTCTCTTCTAATTCTTCTTTAGAGAATTCTCCATATAGACTTACTAAGTCGGTTGTTGAATTTGTGCGTTCAAATCGTTTACCGAACGGATCGATTCCTTGCTCACGTAAATTATGTAGCTTTTCACGACGAACAAGCAATTGGTCGTTTAATTCTTCGTGGTTCATGTTATCCATGATATTGA
Source organism: Bacillus sp. 22475 (assembly GCF_052044835.1). Lineage (NCBI taxonomy): Bacteria > Bacillati > Bacillota > Bacilli > Caryophanales > Bacillaceae > Bacillus > Bacillus sp. 22475. Next base: position 2,062 of record NZ_JBQENW010000005.1, read on the forward strand.
TATCACTCCAGCTCTATTAATTTTTACAATATATACAGTATAGCATTTTCTACTCAACTAGAAAAACTGCCAGCAACTAACTGGCAGTTCTTCTTTCTTTCACGTAATTATAGGAAGTGCGTAGAAGAATGTCAATCTTCTCCTTCCTCCTTATTAACCAACGTGAATTGTTTGTTGTTTCGCCTCTACTTCTTCTACAAATGCACCTAATACATTCGCAAGGTCTTCACGCGTGTTGCAAGTATTGATGCCATTACGCACACTCGCATTACCACGAACACCTTTTAAATACCAAGCCGCATGCTTTCTCATCTCTCTTACAGCAACATTTTCGTTCTTTAAATCGATAAGACGATCTAGATGCAACATACATACATCAATTTTCTCACGGACTGTTGGTTCCGGCATTAATTCACCTGTCTCTAAATACTTTACCGTACGATAAATCATCCATGGATCCCCAAGAGCTGCACGACCAATCATAACACCATCTACACCAATCTCATCAAGCATACGCTTCGCATCTTGCGGTGTTTCGACATCACCATTTCCGATAACCGGGATATTCACAGCTTGCTTTACTTGTTTAATGATATCCCAATCCGCTTTCCCTTCATACATTTGCACTCGCGTACGTCCGTGAACCGCCACAGCTTGTCCACCAGCACGCTCAACAGCTCTAGCATTTTCTATTGCGAAAATATGTTCTTCATCCCAACCGATACGCATTTTAACCGTAACCGGCTTTTCAACAGCATCTACAACCGCTGCTACCATTTCGTATATTTTATTTGGATCTAAAAGCCACCTTGCCCCCGCATCACATTTAACGATTTTCGGTACTGGGCAACCCATATTAATATCAATAATGTCTGCTGTCGTATATTTATCTACGTATTTCGCAGCATCTACAAGCGTTTTTTTCTCTCCACCGAAAATTTGTAAACTTAATGGTTTTTCTCTCTCATCGATATATAACATATCTAATGTTCTTTTGTTATTCAGTAATATTGCCTTATCACTTACCATTTCAGCACAAACTAAACCTGCACCAAATTCTTTCACTGTTAAACGGAATGCAGAGTTACACACTCCCGCCATCGGTGCTAATACAACCGGATTTTTCATCTCAATATTTGCAATCTTTAACAATCAACCTACTCCTTCCTGTACAATCACTTTGGCATTAATTCATCTATCGAAACATTTAATGCCTTAGCAACTTCTACTACAAAATCTTGAGAAGGCGATCTATTCCCTCTCTCAACCTCACCTAAAACAGATACAGATACCCCTAGTTCTTTAGCAAAACCTTCTTGTGTATAGCCTTTTAGCTTTCGAAAAGCACGAATGCGTCTTCCCCATTTTTCTGCTTCCATACCGTTACTCCCTCTCGCCTTTTCATTTCTTCTACTTGTGAACGTGAAATGTTTTGTTTTATGCCTTGATTAATCTCTAACAACGGAACGATAACAAAAGCTCTTTCAAACATCCGCGGATGCGGAACAATAAGATTCTCTGCTTCAATATTCTCTTGATTATAAAGTAAAATGTCAAGGTCGATAGTCCTCGGCCCCCACCTAATTTCCCTTTTTCTTCCTAGGTCATTTTCTACTTTTTGTGTTACTTTCAATAATTCTTGTGGTGATAAATTGGTAGAAATTTTTATAACTAAATTTAAAAAGCAACTTTGGTCAGTATAGCCAACTGGCTCAGTTTCATATACAGATGAAATATCATCAACCTGAATATAAGGATTTTTATTTAGAAACTGAATCGCTTCAGTTAGATACGTATAACGCTCTCCAATATTTGACCCTAATGCAATGTAAGCTATATTATTCATGGACGTTCTCTCGTAATTTCTACTGCTACAGCACGATAATGACCCGGTATCGGTGGATCCGGCTTAATTACCTTAATTGTACAGCGTGAAATACTTTCATATTGTTTTAATATATCTGCAGCAATATTTTCAGCGATACTCTCCACAAGCTTATACTTTCTATCCTCAACAACTTTTCTACATAATTCGAAAAGCTCTCCATAATTGACCGAATGCTCTAAGTCATCACTTTCCCCTGCACGCTTTAAATCCAACTCCACCGTTAAGTCAACTTTAAATCTCTGACCTAATTTATTCTCCTCTGGGAACACACCATGATAACCATAAAACTCCATATCATGGATATAAATTTTATCCAATTACCTTACCCCCTTACCAATCATCGCATCCATCATTTTAGCCATACGCGCCATTTCTTTCACATCATGGACACGAACAAACTCACAGCCCTTTTCAATACCAAGACAAACAGTAGCTCCTGTTCCCTCAAGGCGTTCCTCCACTGGCAAATCTAATACGTGCCCAATAAAGGACTTTCTCGAAGTACCTAAGAGAACCGGATAACCTAGCACATTTAACTGTTCTAAATTACGCATCGCCTCTAAGTTCTGCTCAGGTGTTTTAGCAAAACCGATACCTGGATCTAAAATAATATTCTCATCTCGAACACCAGCATTTTTAGCAATTTTAATACTGTCATACAAATCAGCAATCATATCCGCCATTAAATTACGATAATTCATATTATCGCGGTTATGCATTAAAATGATGGGTACATCATAATGGGCTGCGACTTCAGCAATTTTCGGCTCCGCCTTCGCTCCCCAAATATCATTAATAATATGAGCACCAGCCTCAATTGCTTGCTTTGCAACTTCAGCTTTATATGTATCGATAGATATAGGCAATTTTACTTCTTTTGAAACTGCTTGAATCATCGGGACAACTCGCTTTATTTCTTCTTCTACTGATACTTTAGCAAAACCTGGGCGAGTAGATTCGCCACCAATATCAATAATATGAGCACCTTCACCTTGCATTTCTTTTGCGTGACGTACCGCAGCATCTACCTCGTTGTAACTCCCACCATCAGAAAACGAATCTGGTGTTACATTTAAAATCCCCATAATTAATGTCTTTTCATTTAAATTCAATGTATATTCGCCGCAGCGTAAATCATAATCCCACTTCAAACTACACATCTCCTCTTCGTAATTCATTTCTGCTCCATAATTTCTCTCTTTGCATTCCATAAAGGTACATTAAACTTTTTGTAACCACTCCTACTTTACCCGGGAAATCCTGCGCTTCTATACGATAAAGCGGAACAATTTCTTGAATGGAGTTTGTTACGAAGACTTCATCTGCTGAAAGCAGCTCATCTTTTGTAAAGAAACCTTCCTTTACTTCTATATTTAATTCTTCAGCACTCTTTATAATAAACGCACGAGTGATACCATTTAAAATCCCTGTCTCTAACGAAGGTGTATATAAAACATCACCTTTCACAAAAAATAGATTCGAAACAATACCCTCTGCAACATAACCTGCTTCAGTAAGGAAAATACCTTCCTTGCTCACAACATTTCCAATTTCACGCTTCCCTAAAATATTATTTAAATAGTGATGAGACTTCAGGCGAAATGTCCCTTCCGGTGTATTTCGCACTTGTTTTAAAATAACACCTTCTTTTTCTACTACATCTTCTGGAGCTGTTAAAGGTTTTATAAAAACAATAACCGAAGGCTCTTCGTATATTTCCGTTTGTAATCCTATTTCATCTATACCCGCCGATACATTAAAACGTATATATGCATGCTTCAATTCATTCTTAGCGAGTAAATCTTTCAAAATAAGCATCACATCATTTTTTGTCATTGTCCATTTAATTTGCAATGTATCCAGCGCCTCTATTAAACGGTCATAATGATCATCCAATAAGAAAGGATGACCATTATAAATACGAAACGTTTCAAAAACTCCAAGACCATATAAATAACCATGATCATAAGGAGAAATTCTCGCTTCACTTGCTTCTACATACTGACCATTTACGTAAATTAACATAATGTCGCACTTGGACTGTATTTACGAATGAAATTCTGCAATAACTCTTTCCCATGAGAAGTCATAATAGATTCCGGATGGAATTGCACACCCTCTATCGGCAATGTCTTATGACGAAGTGCCATAATTTCCCCTTCCTCCGTCCAAGATGTTACCTCTAAGCAATCTGGTAACGTCTCTTTCTTAACAATAAGGGAATGATAGCGCGTCGCAGTAAACGGATTAGGAATATCCGAAAAAACCGTCTTTCCATCATGATGCATAAGCGAAGTTTTCCCATGCATTAATCGCTCTGCACGGACAACCTCTCCACCAAACACTTGTGCAATAGATTGATGCCCTAAACAAACTCCAAAAATCGGAATCTTCCCCGCGAAGTATTTAATAACTTCCATACTAATCCCCGCTTCATTAGGACTACATGGACCTGGAGAAATCATTAGAAAATCTGGTTTCATATTCTCAATATCTGAAATCGTCACTTCATCGTTACGTTTAACAACGAGCTCTTGTCCAAGTTCTCCAAGAAACTGCACTAAATTAAATGTAAAAGAATCATAATTATCAATCATTAATATCATTTCTCTCACCTAACCGTTTCTTCGCTACGTTCTTTTGCACGCCATAAAGCAATCGCCTTTTTTAACGACTCTTTATATTCATTTTCCGGATTTGAATCAATTACAATTCCCGCCCCCGCTTGTACATGAGCTTTTCCATCTTTAGCAAGAAGTGTTCTAATTACAATATTCAATTCTGTATCTCCAGAATAACCAATCCAACCGATTGAACCTGTATAAATCCCTCGGCGAACAGGTTCTAATTCCTCAATAATTTCCATTGTACGTATTTTCGGGGCACCAGTAATTGTTCCACCAGGGAATACAGCCTTCACTAAATCAAAAGCATCTTTATCTTCTTTCACCTCACCACGCACATTAGAAACAATATGCATAACATGTGAGTATTTCTCAATTACCATAAATTCATCTACTTCTACAGTGCCATATTTACAAACACGCCCTAAATCATTTCTTTCTAAATCCACAAGCATTACATGCTCTGCTCTTTCTTTTTCGTTCTCAATTAATTCTCTTGCTAATTCTTCATCCTCTTGCTCATCCGCGCCTCTAGATCTCGTTCCAGCAATTGGTCTTGTACTTACTTCAGTTCCTTGTTTCTTAATTAACAACTCTGGCGATCCACTAACAATTTGAAAATCCCCAAGCTCCAGGTAACCCATATATGGAGATGGATTAATTTCACGAAGACTTGTATAAATTTCTAGTGGATGCGTTTGTAAAGTTCTTTCTTGTCTCGTCGACAAGTTTACTTGGAACACATCACCCGCCCCAATATATTCTTGAATACATTCAACTGCCTTCATAAAGCCTGTTTCTGTAAAGGCAACCGCTTCATTTTTCTTTTTAGGACGTTCAAACGGCATAGTCACTTCAGGCACTTCTGCCACCCAAAGATCCTTCCATTCATTTAAACGTTCTTCCGCTTCTGCATGCTTATCTACATAATGTGTAATAATCCACAATACCTTTTCTTTTTGATCATAGACAAACACATCGTCAAATAATAAAAAGTATATATCGGGTATATTCAGATCATCCTCTGCAAGAGAAGGGAGTTTTTCGATATAACGGATACAATCATAACTAAAGTAGCCAATTGCACCACCTTGAAAAGGCGGGTACTCTGGATTGTAGTCTGTTTTCCATTTCTCCATATATTCTTGCATTAAATCTAATGGATTCCCTCTTTTTATTGTTTCCTTACCACTTTCACTTATATGTAACTTTTCACCCTTCCCTTGGATTACCGCTACCGGGTTTAAACCCACTATGTTATAACGACCGCCACGTCCACTTTCCAGCAAAATATGTTGCGGCTTATCCTGAGAAAGAAATTTATATTGCTTAAAGAAATCTAACTGATATGGAATAGAAAGCGCTAAAGATTTTCTTCGTTGCATATCAACACCCCGTCTTCTTTTATCCCACCCTCTTAGATGAACCAGCTCCAACTACATAAGTTATTTATATAGAGATTGATTATACTCGAAGGCTAGTGAAAATAATTTAATTATACTACCTCTTATTTTACATGAAGTTTTCTAGTCATTCACTCTTTTCCTATTTCCAATCCAAAAAGAAAAAGCATCCTTTTTCAAGGATGCTTTTTCAATCGCATTTAATTATGATTCAAATTGATAAAGTGGTGTACTTAAATAACGTTCACCGTTACTCGGGATAATAACAAGTACCTTTTTCCCTTTACCTAACTTTTTCGCAACTTCTGTTGCTGCATAAATAACTGCGCCTGAAGAGATACCAACTAAAATACCTTCCTCTTTAGCCACTCTTCTCGCATATTCAAATGCTTGCTCTGTTTTCACTTGAATAATTTCATCATATACTTCTACATCCAACGTCTCCGGAACAAATCCCGCCCCAATTCCTTGGATTTTATGTGGACCTGGTTTCCCACCAGATAATACTGGTGAATCTGCAGGTTCTACTGCATAAATTTTAATATCTTTATACGCTTCCTTCAGCACTTCACCAGCACCAGTAATCGTTCCACCTGTACCAATACCTGCAATAAACGCATCTAATTGGTCGCCCATTTGTTCAATAATTTCTGGACCTGTTGTTAAACGGTGAATTTCTGGATTCGATTGGTTTTTGAACTGTTGTGGTATAAAGTAGCCATGCTCTTTCGCTAATTCAGTCGCTTTACGAATTGCTCCACCCATCCCTTCAGGACCTGGAGTCAATACTAATTCAGCACCGTAAGCACGTAATAAATTACGACGCTCAATACTCATTGTTTCTGGCATTACTAAAATTGCATTATATCCTTTAGCAGCCGCTACCATCGCTAAACCAATCCCTGTGTTACCACTTGTTGGCTCAATGATTGTATCGCCCTCTTTTAACAATCCCTTTTTTTCAGCATCTTCAATCATAGCTAGTGCAATACGATCTTTAACGCTACTCCCTGGATTCATAAATTCTAGTTTTAAGTATATATCTGCGCTGTCTGATTCTACGATGCGGTTCAACTTAACGATCGGCGTTTTCCCGATTAATTCTGAAACTGATTGTGCCACTCGCATTCCTGTCACTCCTAACACCGAGTATTTTTATTGGTTTTATCTATATTTAGATTTTGTCAGAAAATTCCCTGTTTGTCAATCTATTCGGAGGGTTAATCCCCTTATTACAAATTCTCAATTAAATTTGTAATATCTTCTTTAGAGAACTTGTATCGTTCATTACAGAAATGACAATGAACTTCTGTTTCTTCTTCTTCTTCACGAATTTGCTCTAACTCTGTTTTACCTAAACTAATTAACACACTCTCAATACGTTCACGTGAGCACGTACAATTAAATTGAACATCCATTGTTTCTAATACTTTTACTTTATCTTCTCCAAGGACTGCATATAGTAGCTCTTCTGGAGAAAGACCTTGTTCGATCAATGTTGATACAGGCGGGATTTTTTGCAAACGATCTTCAATGAATGAAATTGTTTCTTCCTGTGCGCCCGGCATAATTTGAAGGATAAATCCACCCGCCGCTAATACGCTGTCATCTCCATTTACAAGTACACCGACACCAACAGAAGAAGGCGTCTGCTCAGAAACTGCGAAATAATACGTGAAATCTTCCCCTAGTTCTCCCGAAACGATTGGAGATTGACCGATAAACGGCTCACGCATACCAATATCTTTAATTACTGTTACAAACCCTTCTGTACCTACCGCTTGATATACACGTAATTTCCCTTGTTCCGTTCCTTCAAAATCAACATGTGGATTCGTTACGTAGCCACGTACATCCCCATTTGCATGAGCATCCACTAAGATAGGGCCAATCGGACCATTACCTTCTACCTTAATCGTTAACTTTTGATCACCTTTTAACATCGCACCCATCATTGTACCTGCAGTTAAAGAACGACCAAGTGCCGCCGAAGCTGTCCTCCATGTATCATGACGTCTTTGCGCCTCACTTACTGTATTTGTTGTACGTACACTATACGCACGTACTTCTCCATCAAACGCTAACGCTTTTACTAAATAATCTTTCATACTTATTTATTCACCTTTCTCATGCTGTAAATTTGCATTACGCTCATATAACATATACAAGCCTTTTAACGTTAAAAATGGATCTACAATATCAATTACATTCGATTCTTCTGAAATTAATTTCGCCAATCCACCTGTTGCAATAACTTTCGGTTCTTGTTTAGCTTCTTCTTTCATACGCTTAACAATACCTTCCACTTGTCCTACATAACCATACAGAATACCTGATTGCATCGCACTTACTGTATTCTTCCCAACAACACTGCTCGGTTTTGTAATTTCAATACGAGGAAGTTTTGCTGCCCTACTATATAAAGCCTCTGCTGAAATCATAATTCCTGGCGTAATAACTCCGCCCATATAATGCTTTTCTTCATTAATATAACAATATGTAGTAGCCGTACCAAAATCAACAATAATAAGTGGACTTCCATACAATTGGATTCCTGCTACTGCATTTACAATTCGATCTGCGCCTACTTCACGTGGATTTTCATATTTAATATTTAGCCCCGTTTTTATTCCAGGCCCTACTACAAGCGGTTTAATTTTAAAATATTTTTCACACATACGTTCTAAAGCGAACATAATTGGTGGTACGACTGAAGACACAATAATACCTTTCACATCTTCAAACGAAAGACCCTCATGATCAAGTAACTGTTTTACAAGCATTCCATATTCATCTTCTGTCTTATGACGATCTGTTTCCATGCGCCAATGCTGACGAAGTTCCCCCTCTTCAAACACGCCTAGTACAGCATTTGTGTTCCCTACATCCAATACAAAAATCATGTTCTCACCACTTATCTTATTTAATCTATATTTGTGTAGTATGTATAAAACTTATAAAAACATCATATCACACATACTTATATAATCAGCTTTCCTATCCTCATCATTTTACAAAAAGATTGCTCTCTATTTCAATTTTTAATACTAGTTTTACTTAAATTACTTTATCCACTAAGCTCTTAATAGTAATTAACAAAAATCTTAACAAACAAAAAAGGAGTGACGATAGTCACTCCTTCATTTCTTACTTATCTTCTTTATCTTCATCGTCTTTCTTCATATTGATGTTTACTTTCACATCATCTGAAGATGTTGGACGCTCAGGTAATCTGCCATAATCATATAAATGATTAATTTGCTCTGCGTCTAATGTTTCTACTTCAAGTAACGTTTTCGCGATAATATCAAGCTTATCTCGTTTTTCAGTAAGAATATGTTTCGCACGAGCATAACATTCTTTAATAATTGTTTGCATTTCCACATCAATTTCATGTGCGATTGCATCACTGTAGTTTTGTTCTGAATGGAAGTCTCTTCCTAAGAATACCTGACCACCTTGTGAGCTACCAAATTGCATCGGTCCAAGCTTATCACTCATACCGAATTCCGTAACCATACGTCTTGCAATACCAGTTGCACGTTGGAAATCGTTGTGAGCGCCTGTACTTGCTTCACCAAATACAATCTCCTCAGCTACTCGACCACCAAGTAAACCAGTGATTTTATCAAGCAACTCTGGCTTTGTCATGAAGTAACGATCTTCCTTCGGAAGCATTACCGCATATCCACCAGCTTGACCACGAGGGACAATTGTTACTTTATGAACGACATCAGCTTCATCAAGAACAACACCAATTACAGTATGGCCTGCTTCATGGAAAGCAACGATATTACGTTCTTTTTCAGAGATAACACGACTTTTCTTAGCTGGACCTGCAATAACACGATCCGTTGCTTCATCGATATCACTCATATCAATCTTCTTCTTATCTCGACGTGCAGCTACTAAAGCAGCTTCGTTTAATAAGTTTTCAAGATCCGCACCAGAGAATCCTGGTGTACGAGTCGCAATTGCTCTTAAATTAATATGCTCATCAAGCGGTTTATTACGCGCATGTACTTTCAGTACAGCTTCACGGCCATTTACATCTGGACGATCTACTGTAATTTGACGGTCAAAACGACCTGGACGTAATAACGCTGGGTCAAGAATGTCTGGACGGTTTGTCGCAGCAATGATAATAATACCTTCGTTTGCACCGAATCCATCCATTTCAACAAGTAACTGGTTCAATGTTTGCTCACGCTCATCATGACCACCACCAAGACCTGCGCCACGTTGACGACCTACTGCATCAATTTCATCAATGAAAATGATACAAGGAGCATTTTTCTTTGCATTTTCAAATAAATCACGTACACGTGATGCACCGACACCGACAAACATCTCTACAAAGTCAGAACCACTGATAGAGAAGAATGGAACGCCAGCCTCACCTGCAACAGCACGTGCTAATAAAGTTTTACCTGTACCTGGAGGTCCAACTAATAGGACACCCTTCGGAATACGGGCACCAACTTCAGAAAACTTACGAGGGTCTTTTAAGAATTCAACTACCTCGACAAGTTCTTGTTTCTCTTCATCCGCCCCAGCAACATCTCTGAAACGAACTTTTTTCTTTTCATCATTATATAACTTCGCCTTACTTTTCCCGAAGTTCATAACACGGCTACCGCCGCCTTGAGCTTGGTTTAATAAGAAGAAGAATAAAATGAAGATGATGACAAACGGAATGATTGAAGTAAAGAATGTTACCCAAGCACTTGTTTCTTCTGCTGGTTGATACTTAACTTCGGCACCTTTCGCTTTATCATTGATTTTCTTTTGTAATTCCTCAGTATTTGGTGCATAAGTAACAAATTGTTCTCCTTGGCTAGAGTTATTGAATTGTCCTTTTACCTCAAATACACCATTTTTCGGTTGAAGTTGCACATTACGCACTTCACCGCTTTCTAGTTTAGTAATGAATTTGTCGTAGCTAACTGATGTCGTTTTTTGTGTCGAACCATTAAAATAGCTCACGATTCCAATTACTACTAAGAATATCAGTAAATAAAAGATGGTATTACGGAAGATACGATTCATTCCTAACCTCCTCTCACGGCATAAACACTATAGTAAATCGTAACATAGAAAAACTTTCCTATACAATTGTAAAGCCTGTATTTAATTAATTTGAGTAAACGCTTGGTTTTAATACGCCTACATAAGGAAGATTACGGTACTGCTCTTTATAATCTAATCCATATCCTACTACAAATTCATGTGGAACAGTAAATCCAACATAATCCGCTTTCAGATCAACCTTACGGCCTGTTGGCTTATCTAATAATGTAACAATTTTTACAGACTTCGCTTTACGATATTTGAATAAGTCTACTAAGTAGCTTAGTGTAAGACCACTATCAATAATATCTTCGACGATTAAAATATCGCGCCCTTCTACAGAAGTATCAAGATCTTTTAAAATTTTCACTTCGCCTGTTGAAACTGTAGAGTGACCATAACTAGATACAGCCATAAAATCCATTTCAAGATATGTATCTGTTCTCTTTAATAAATCTGCCATAAATGGCATTGCGCCTTTTAATACACCAATTGCAAGAGGTACTGTGTTTTTATAATCCTCTGCAATAACTGCACCTAGTTCGCGCACCTTTTCTTGTATTTGTTCTTCAGAAATTAATACTTTTTCGATATCTTGATTCATCATTTCATTATCCTCCCGGAAGACTCCTTGCTTTTGTAGTGAATAATCATATATTTACCCTTCTTTGCCATCTCTTTCGAAATTGCAAATGCAGATCGCTTCAACAAGGGTACCCAAATAATGGTCCCACTTGCATCACAAACGACCGGCCATTCTTCTCTTTTTTCTTTTGGTACTTTCGCTTCGATAAAAATAGCTTTTATCTTTTTCGTGCCATCCATACCTTGTATTGACATGCGATCTCCATTTTCCCTAGAACGAATACGAAGTGGATAGGATATATCATTATACTTAGCAACAAATACTGTTTCATTCATGTTACTTGGTATATCTTCGCTCACCTCTGTTACAAATTCATCCCCGTTCAATAGTGTAATGGTCCCGGGTACTGATAAATCTTGCAAAAAAGGAGAGAAAGTTTCTTGTTTAAATCTAAAGCTACACTCCTCGTATGTGCGAACAATTTTCAAATCACCTGGAAAATCAAGTGAACCTGAAGGCTGTGTCCGCTTAAAAAACTCAATCACCTTGTCAATATGTATAGAAGAAAGAGAAGATGGAATCTTATATTCATAAAGATAGTTTAATATTAGTTGAATCCCTCTTCTTTGTAAAGGCATAGACATGGATTCAAAGGCAGGAATTGATAAGCTAATTTGTTTATCACTTTTTTTTGTAATTACTTTATTCATTTTCTCAAAAGCTAATTCCTGCAAATAAGCCTCATCCTCTTGCATCTGCACGCTAAATTTTTGGAATTTCTCATGCATTTGTGGATTTTCTTCTTTTAAGTGAGGAAGGACATATTTACGTAATCGATTCCTTGTATATACTTCCTTTTTATTACTCGGATCTATACGTGGAATTAAATTTAGCTTATTACAGTAATCAACAATTTCTTCCTTCGTTACCCCAAGTAACGGCCTAATTAAATATCCATTATGAAAAGGACGCTTCACTGCAATTCCTGCATATCCTTTCGGAGTACTCCCTCTTACAAGACGCATTAAAATCGTCTCTACTTGATCATCTCCATGATGTCCAAGAGCAACATATCTTGCATCATATTTCTTCATTATTCTTTCCAAAAATGCATATCTGCATTCTCTAGCAGCAACCTGTGCATTCATCCCATATTGCTGTTGATATTGTGATACATTAATCCTTATCGTTTCACAAATAATTCCCAGTTCTTCACAAAGGTCCTGCACAAACTGTAAATCCTCATGAGATTCATCACCTCTAAACATATGATCCACATGAGCTACTACAATTTCCAACTGTTTTTCCGCTCTTTTTTCTAATAAATAATATAAAAGGGCTAACGAGTCAGGACCACCAGAAACTCCCACAACAATTGTTGAATCATTCTTTAATACATCATGCTGCTTTACAAAGTCATCTACTTTTTCAACAAATGTATCTTTCAACTTCGCAATCACCTTTCATTAAACAAGAACAGCAACGTTAGTTACCTTGTCTATAATGGTACAACTTTTACAAACATTGTGCAAAAAAAAGATATACAAAAATTACATTTTTATCTTACATCCTCCGTGTATATTCATAAAATCAATAACATTACCTTTTCCCACAAAAAAACCTAGGTATTCACCTAGGTTTTTAAAATCAAATTATAGATAAATATTCCACTTACATTTTACTGCGCCTGCATTCCTACAATCGGAATCGTAGCCCACTTCGGCATATTTTTCTTCACTTTTGCCACTACAATAGTCATATCATCATTTATATAACCATCACAAGAGCGAATCACTTCTTCCATAATGATATCAGCAATTTCTTGCGGGTCTTCGGTTTGCAATTCTTTAATTTTCCGCTTCATCCACAATTCATGATTCTCTACATGCTGCGCCCCCTCAAAAATCCCATCGCTCATCATAATAAGGATATCGCCCGTTTTTAATTGTTCACCCACCACATCAACTTCAACATCTTCGATGATTCCCATCGGCAAATTACTTGCTTCAATTTTCAAAATATTATTTGCGCGTTTAACAAAACTCGGCGTTGATCCAATCTTCAAAAACCTAGCACTCGCATCCCGCAAATCTACCATAGCTAAATCTAATGTCGTAAACATCTCTTCTGTCGTTCTCAAAGAAAGAATTGAATTGATAGACTTAATAGCTATTTCTTCATCAATACCCGATTGGAGTATTTTTTGTAATAATTTCACCGTTTCCTTACTTTCCATATGAGCTCTTTGCCCATTACCCATACCATCACTAATCGCAAGTGCGTATTTACCAACACTTAAATCCATCATCGCATAAGAGTCACCCGAAACAAACCCACCGCCTTTGGCGGCTGTAGCCAATCCTGTATCAAGAGAATACGTCTTCGCCGAACCAAATGATATTAAACTATGGCCATTCGGATAAGAAGACTTTTCTTCATGTTTAACGACAATATTTTCTTTAAGGATATCCGAAAGCATCGGGGCAACTAACTTTTCACACTCACCATGTTCATTAGATGCAACTGGAATTAACATTTCAATATCAATACTTCCTCTATCTAAACAATAAATATCAACATGCTCTACTTCGACACCAAAATCACGGAACGCTTGCATAATCTGTTCTTCCTGCACTTGATGATTTTCACGCTCTCGTTGTATCTCCTTAGCAAAATCCTCCATAACCTTTGATACACCTAATAGTTGCTCGGCTACTATTCTACGATTTTCCTTCATTTGTTTTCGCAATTTTTGTCCCTCATAGAAGTGATCTAATTCACCCGCTACTAAATCCGTCACTTTTTTCCCTCTCACACAATGCTTGTCCCACTCACGAACTAATTTACGATTATGTTGCAGGGTTCCTTCTTCCGTTTCATTCATTATTTGTTTCATATAATCGTACGTTTTATCGAAATTCACTACCCAGCATTGATCCTTTTTAAAGCATGTTTGACATGTTTTCGCAGTAATTGTACTCAAAAACAAATCTGCTTCTGTCTCTTTATCTTCTTCCTCTACATACCCATATACAGAAAAGCTATTAGATAAAGCAGCAAATACATTTGCGAATTGGTTGATTTTGTTCGCTGTAACATCACGCATCCTTCTTAAATATTGTTGTTGATCTTGCGAATGCTCTTGTGTACCTGGCATAAATTTAGCAATACGATCCAAAACAAGCTTTGGCGTTAATAAGAAGATAGCAATCGCTACACCTGACTCAATTAAAGTTGTTACAATATTTGTCTGCTTGTCTACATATAATGTAATTAAGCTTGTCCCTATTAATAAACCTAAACTAACACCTAAACGCTTCCCTTCTTTTAACAACCCACCAAGCAATCCAGAAAAAGCAAGAAGGCTAAGCTGAGACAAACTAGAAACATTTGCTAAACTTAATATCAATCCTGTTACGACCCCCACTGTAGATCCTGTAGCAGCACCCGCAATAAATGCAAATACTAGTACTAAATACCTTGTAAAAATATGTTGAATAGAAGCATCATATACAAACCAATCTGTTGTACCCGTTAAAACAGATGCTAGTAATATAATCAAACAAACAATTTCTTCCGTCTCTAACGCCTGTTGTTTTCCTTTCCTTTCCACTAAAAGCGGGACACTTTGTAAAAATATCATAGTTAATACGAAACTAAGCCCAGCCTCAATGGTACTAACGAGTAAATCGTACATGGTGACAGTTTGTTGTGCAAAATATACAACAACTAAGTGTGCGGTTAATGCGGAGATAAATACTTGAAATGGAACAAGTCCAACGGTTTTACGTGTAAATCTACTAAAGAAGATATTATAAATGAAGAAAGTAAAGATAGATGCAAAAGTAAAAAACAAATTATCTATCGAGACTGAAAGAGCTCCTCCCATTAGAGCTAAAAATGCTAGCGGCATCTTATCCCGCTTCATAACATAAACAGCAGCAAAAAACGGTAGTGCAAACGGTAAAATATTTGTTAATATATATGCTCTTCCCAAAAGAAAACCAATAACAACAATAATAAATCCCCATCTAAAGAAAACTTGTTCAAATTTCATTCGCAACTTACTCGTCCACTTTATTCCTCCAAGCTGACCCTCATTCATTGCCAATGCACTTGTATTCATAGTATTCCTTCCTGCTTTAGGCATATTTTTAACACCACCTGCATAGTTTAATTACTGTCATTATAAAAGATGATTGTTGGGATTTTTGTCAAAACAACAGTTTTCACTTTTATAATCGTTCGACTTTTTATTCGAAATAACTCTACAGATATACACAGTATGTAAGTTATTCTTGATTTTTTAATTAAATATTCAGAAAATATAGGGTGATTTTGTAGAAGTGTTGTATGTCTTAATCCATTTAACAAAAAAAGATCATGCAAATTTGCATGATCTTTTTAGATGACCCGTACGGGATTCGAACCCGTGTTACCGCCGTGAAAGGGCGGTGTCTTAACCACTTGACCAACGGGCCGTTAAAATAAATATAGCGGCGGAGGGGATCGAACCCCCGACCTCACGGGTATGAACCGTACGCTCTAGCCAGCTGAGCTACACCGCCATGTCGTCGTATTTAACGGACAATTAGTATCTTACATCAGATCTTATTTAAAGTCAACACATCTTGAAAACTTTTTTAAAATATATTTTCACATATAAAAAAGCACCCCGAGCCATCACTCTGGGTACCTCTCTATATGTTAAAAACTAAACGGCCTTATTATCCGCGACGTGCGCCACGGCCACCACGTTTAGACTCTGTGTTACGCTTTAAAGAAGTTAAACGATCTTCGCTATCCTTTAAGAAGCGTGCCATCTTTTGCTCAAATGTTTCTTTTGGAGCTCGGTCGTTACCGCCACCGCGATTATCTCTGTTGAAAGAGCGATTATTACGTTGTGGACGTCCAGAACGTTGTTGATCACCACCGCGTTGGTATTCACCGCGTGGGCGATCTCCTTCTGTTTTTTCACGTTCTTTCGCTTTTTTGATAGATAAACCAATCTTTCCATCTTTTTCAACATTAATAACTTTTACTTCTACTTGGTCGCCCACTTTTAAGTGATCGTTAATATCTTTTACATAGTTATCAGCAACTTCACTAATATGAACAAGACCAGTTAAGCCTTCTGGCAGCTCCACAAAAGCCCCAAAATTTGTAATACCTGTTACTTTACCCTGTAACTTGCTGCCTACCTCGATTGACATAAAAAAAATGCTCCTCCTTAGTGGTTAAAAAGTCAAATTTTACTTTATTATATATAATCCTAAAATATAGTGTCAATAAGACATACTCTACTTCGAAACAGGAAAAATTATCTCCCCTTTACCAGAGAAGAAATAATCCCTTCTAGCAATCTTTAATACGTACTCTTCATCATTTAACTTTTGAACTTCGTCTTTTAGACTTTTTTCTTTATTCGTTAATGAATCCAGTTCTTTTTTCATGTCCTTAACTTTTGCTTCTTTTGCTTTAATGGAACTGTTTTGTTGATAAAACGTTACACTAATACTCGCAATAATTGTAAAAGTAAAGACAAGAAAAACCGCTAAACGGCGATAAAGTCGCTTCCTGTTCTCATCCGTTTGTATTATATGCTCTTTAACAGGATTTGGACTCTGTTTTTCGATTGTTCTTTGTCTCAGTTCCCTCATTTCCGAGGTCCCCCTAACTTCTTTTTTATACGCTCCCATATTTGGAAGATATGTCCCTTCAATTTTGCTATATATTGCAGGAACCCTATATGTTTCACTATAAAAAGTTTAACACGATTAGGGAGAAGTTTCCATATGAGCGAAGCAATAAATCGAACAGGCCAGAAAAAAACTTTCCATATGAAAAGTAATATCCAAATCACCATTTTCCATAACACATGTCCAATTGAAAGCAGTATACGAAATAAGAATAATATAAATGCAATAAATAGCTGCGCTATAATAATAACAGGTTTTATCATGAGTAGCTGTATAATTCGAACAAAAAAATATGTTGTTTGCATAAAAATATAGATGAGAAAATTTAACAGCTTCATGTATAGTGCTTTCAGTAAGCTTTGATATGCCGCAAAACCACATAATAATGCCAAAAACACATATATACGTAGTTCAGCTTCATTTACGAGAAGTAATACATAAAAGACGAATAATGCTTGGACAATCCAAAATAATATATCTTGTATAAATACAAGCCAACGTTTACGTTCTTGGCGCTTTAGAAAACGTTGATATGTATCTAAAGACGCTCCAATCCAAGCACCCATTCCAATCATTGAAAGCATTGTATACAACTGAATTGTTAGACTCATTTAAACAACTTACTAAAGAAACCTTTAGTTTTTTCCCCTTGATTTTCATCAATATACAACATCTCATTAACTTTCCCTTTAATCGACACAATACCTTTTTCTACATCTAAATTTTTCATTTGTAAATTTTGACCACGAATCGTTAAAAAACCCATTACGGTCTCTAGCAAAAACTCTTCGCTATCAAAACTCTCTACCTGCTTCACACCGGTAATATCAATTATACGCCTGCCACGCATAATAATGTCATGTTCTACAGAAACATTTTGTTGATTAGAAGACGTAGGTGAGTAACCATTATTCACGTAAATCCCCCCATAGGTTTTTACTAGCTAATAGTAATGTATGAAGGGATAAATGATTTTAGAACAAGCCTTCTTCCGCTTTTACTTTTTCTTCACGAACTAAGCTATACATATTTGCTGCATCTTCTTTTTTAGTTGTTTCTTTCAATTCATTTATTTTTACAGTCACTATTTTTTGACCAAAACGAATTGTTAATTCATCAGCTACTTTCACATCAGAACTCGCTTTTGCCACTTGACCATTAATAGATATTCTTCCTTGATCAGCTACTTCTTTCGCTAATGTTCTTCTTTTAATTAAACGTGACACTTTTAAAAACTTATCTAGACGCATATCAAATCCCCCTATTAACGCTCTGTTTGTTTCGCTTCTTCCCATAAAACATCTAACTGTTCTAATGATAAATCTTCCATCTCTTTATTCATTTCAGCTACTTTTGACTCCATGTATAAAAAACGACCAGTAAATTTCTCATTAGTTGAACGTAACGCCTCTTCTGGATCTATTTTGTAATGACGGGCTATATTAACAAATGCAAATAGTAAATCACCAAACTCACCTAGCATCTTTTCCTCATCCATGTTTGTAACTTCTTGTTGGAACTCTTGCCATTCTTCCAAAGCTTTCTCTATCATCGGCTGCACATCAACCCAATCAAATCCAACCTTACCAGCTTTCTTCTGAATTTCAAAGGCGCGTAGTAACTGCGGCAAACTTTTAGGAACGCCATTTAAAACAGATTCTTTCACGAATCCTTTTTCTTGTTTTTTAATTTCTTCCCAATTGGCAATCACTTCATCAGCATTGTTTACATCCGTATTTCCAAATACATGTGGATGGCGACGAACCATTTTTTCAGATAGAGTTCGAATGATATCATCTATAGAGAACCAACCTTCATCTTCTCCGATTTGAGCATGAAGCATAACTTGTAATAATATATCACCTAATTCTTCTACTAAGTGATCATCATCCTCTTCATCAATTGCTTCCAACACCTCATAAGCTTCCTCAATTAAATATTTCTTTAATGATTGATGCGTTTGCTTTTTATCCCACGGACAACCATTTGGACCACGCAGGTCTGCAATAATTTCTCTAAGAACATCAAACTGTTGATACAAGGACGCACGCTCCTGAACAGGTGGCACGTACACACTTGTTAAATTATTCAATTTCGTTTCATGATCTAACATGTACAACGGTACCTTCTTTACTTGTTCAAATGAAGTTCCTGCAGCTGTTACGATATACACTTCATAATCATCTGACAACATCTCCATTAATGTTAATTTCACATCAGATGCAACGAATGCATCATATACTTGGCAAAAGATTAAATGTTGACGTAATTCTAATTGCCCTCTTTCAAATGATGTAGCATCAAGTAATTGAAATCCTTCAATCGGATCAATTTTTAGGCTTGCAAACATAGGATCAAGGAAACTTTGTCCACCCTCAATTCGCACTTCAACATTTGAAACGTCTCCTTTTTCCAACAATAGCTGAACTGTTCTTTCTGCTACAAGTGGATGCCCCGGAACCGCATAGATAATTTCTGTACCTTCAGCTTGTTCTAGCAATTTATTCGCAATTGTTTCATATACAATTTCAAACGTATCATGTGCTTCATATACAGCATCAAAAGCCGTATATTGTATGCCTTCTTTCTCCAATTCTTCTATAACCGGATGTTCCTTCGTTCTAACAAACAGATGGTCTGCTTCTTTTATTTTTCGATATACACCCATCGTTAGCTGATCTAATTCACCAGCACCTAAACCTAAAACAGTAATGATTCCACTCACAACCTGTCACCTCTATCCACTCTTCTTCAATGAACCTTCTTTTTTCTCTTGCTTCATAACAGTTCCTAATTCTTTTTTTGTAAATACACGTAATTTTAAAATAAAAAACATATATGTCAATCCGCCGATGGCTACACCTAACAACGCTTCAAGCGTCGCGCTCGCTCTATGTTCCGTATCAATTACTAATCCAGACATCTGCAACACACGCGTGAACATCATTAATACAAACCCCATACAGATACCACTAATTACTACACCTAACATATTTCGCTTATTGATAAGTGACCCTGATACAGCTCTCATAAGCAACAAACTATTTAGTCCAGAAATTATGATTAACGCACATAAAGTCGCTAAGGCTGCCCCTTTCACACCAAAATAAGGCATGAATATATAATTTAACGCTAACTTTAAGCAACCTCCAAATACAACAAATAATGCTGGCTTAAATGTTTGTCCCAACCCTTGTAAAATAGAAGCCGTCGTAATTGACAATGAACTAAATAAAATAGATAAAGATAAAATAGATAAAACATCTGATCCATCACTATTTTCAAACAACATAATATTCGTAGGTTGAATAATACAAGTTAGTCCAATAGCTGCTGCAAATCCAATAACAAATGTTATTTTCATTGCTAACTTTACCTTTTCTTGAATAAAGGAAAGATCTCCTCTTTCCTTCGCCGCTGTAATAATTGGAATAAGTGATAACGAGAAAGAAGTCGTCACAACAGTACCTAATTGCATTAGCGGAATACTTCTATCATAAACACCCTTTAATACTTTTGCACTTTCAGCCTGTTCTCCCGCACCAATAAGTAAAGTGTACAAGGACATTGAATCAGCCATCTGTATAAAAATAAGCACTAAATTACTAACACAAATCGCTAACCCCTGCCAAAAAAGGATTTTAATTATCTTCCTTTTACCCTTAATTCTCGCTACACTTTTAAAAAATATGGAACGAAAATCTCGACGCATATACAACATAAGTACAATAATCCCAATAAGTCCACCCGCAATTGAGCCTAACATAGCCCCTGCACCAACTGTATATAAATCAAATCCGTGAGCAATTAGGAATAGCGATAAAAATACAATAATAGAAACTCGAATTGTTTGTTCTATTACTTGCGAAACAGCCGTTGGCATCATATTATTGAACCCTTGAAAATACCCTCTTGCTACAGACAAAAACGGCATCAATAAGAACGAAAATGAAATAACACGTAGCAACTTATCTAAGTGCATATCGCCCATAGCTATCGCGATTGTTTCGGCCCCAAAAAACAATGTAAAGAAACCTATAAAACCAATTCCTAATAAAAACCAAAAAGATACAGAAATAATTTCTTCTGCTTCTTTCTGTTTTCCCCACTCTAGTCGTTCTGCAACCATTTTTGAAATGATAACAGGAAACCCATAAGTAGCTAAAATTAAACAAAATCCATAAAACGGGTAAATTTGTTGGTAAATATAAAAACCAATATCCCCCGCTATATTTTGATATGGAATACGGTAAAAAGCGCTTAATACTTTTGTAACAAAACTTGCAATCGTTAATATAATAGCCCCACGCCAAAAGGCTTGATACTTCTTCGCTTCCATACAAGAAAACTCCTTTTTCTATTCTCACCTCTCGTATTATATCATAAAGAAAAGTACAAACTCCCTTACCACCACGGGTAATTATAGATCCCTACACGTTAAAAATATTCAACGAAAAAAGGTAGCAAAGCGCTACCTTCATTCAATATACATATATCTCCAAATAATTGATTTCTCAAAAAGAAAGATCATAATTAGGAAAGATTGCTACTTCTAAAATCAATATACCCTTACTGTTCCATTTGTTTCGCTAAGAAACTGGCAGCAGTATTAACCGCTTTATGCTCGATTTCGCTTATAATAGCTTCTTTTGAAAAAATAATGACAGCTCCAATTGGGTCTCCGTTTGCAACAATCGGTCCAACTGTATAAGAATGAACCTTTTCTGTTACACCATCGATAATGGAAATATCACTTTCGTCCGTCATAATAACAGACTTTCGTTCTTCCATCGTTTTTTCGATTAGATCGCCAACACTTTTATTTAAGTATTCTTTTTTCGATACGCCTGATACTGCGATGATAGAATCTCGGTCACAGACAAGCACATTATGTCCTAAGCTGTCATATAAAGCCTCAGCATATTCTTTTGCAAAATCACCTAGTTCACTAATTGGAGAATACTTCTTTAAAATTACTTCTCCATCGCGATCAACAAATATTTCTAGGGGGTCTCCTTCTCGAATACGTAAAGTTCTACGAATTTCCTTTGGGATTACTACCCTGCCTAAATCATCAATTCGACGTACGATTCCAGTTGCTTTCATTCTAATGCTGCCTCACTTTCTACTGATGATCAAAGTGGTGAATTTACCTGTTCATGTAAAAATCACCAACTGTTAGATATAGTATTTTACACATTAGTTCTTCTATGCACGTCGAATTGTATTTTTTTATCTTATTTTAGGCATTTATTACTTCTTTTTTCACATCTGGTAAGCCTTTTAATAAATTTTCAGCAATTGTTAACCACTTCGATGTCTCTAAGCCATTTGTTTTCATAACAATTTTCAATTGTGATCCTTCCATTCCTAGACCGATCATACGCCCAAAACCATTTCCGAGCATGAATAATTTTCCACCATCAATATTTTGACTTGCTTGTTCAGAAAACAGGAATGTTACTTCAAATTTATTCTGCTTAATTAACTCAATTTGTTCTTTCATTGCCAACACTTTAATATTTGCAATTTGTAATAAATAACCAACTTCTTGTGGGTAATCACCGAATCTATCGATCATTTCTTCCTGCAATTCTTCAATATCCTCAATTGCAGAAACACCTCTAAATTGTTTATACATCATAATTTTTTGCTTACTATCTGAAATATAAGCATCTGGTAAGTATGCATCTACCTCTAAGTCAATTTCAACATTAACTGTATTTTCAGCCCCATCTGTTCCTCTTCGCTGTTCAATTGCATCTTTTAACATTTGAGAATACAGATCAAATCCGACAGAATCAATAAACCCATGCTGTTCTGCCCCTAACAAATTACCTGCTCCACGAATAGATAAATCTCTCATCGCAATTTTGAAACCAGATCCAAGTTCCGTGAACTCTTTAATTGCTTGCAGACGCTTCTCTGCAACTTCTGACAGCACTTTGTCACGTTTATAGGCAAAGTATGCATATGCAACACGATTAGAACGTCCAACACGCCCACGAAGCTGGTACAACTGTGATAACCCCATACGATCTGCATCAAATACAATTAACGTATTTACGTTCGGAATATCTACACCCGTCTCAATAATTGTTGTACTTACAAGAACATCATGCTGTCCTTCTAAAAATGATAGCATAACAGACTCTAATTCACTTTCGTTCATTTTCCCATGTGCGTACGTTACGCGAGCATCTGGAACTAACATCGAAATTTCATCTGCTTTTCTTTCAATATCCTCTACACGGTTATATAGGAAGTAAATTTGACCGCCTCTTGCAAGCTCTCGCTCTATCGCCTCTCGCATTAATGCTGGATTATACTCTACTACATACGTTTGGACTGGGAAACGATTTTCTGGCGGTGTCTCAATAACAGATAAGTCGCGCACACCAAGCATAGACATATGAAGCGTCCGCGGAATCGGAGTTGCCGTTAATGTTAATACGTCAACATTCGCCTTCAATTGTTTAATTTTTTCTTTATGCGTCACACCAAATCTTTGTTCTTCATCAATAATAAGAAGCCCTAAATCTTTATAAGTGACATCTTTAGATAAAATACGATGTGTTCCGATTACAATATCTATTGTGCCATCCTTTAAGCCCTTAATCGTTTCATTTTGTTGTTTTCTCGTACGGAATCTACTTAATAATCCTATATTGATTGGATAATCTTGAAAACGCTCTCGAATTGTTTCATAGTGTTGCTGCGCAAGAATCGTTGTCGGTACTAAAATTGCAACTTGTTTTTCATCCATAATTGCTTTAAATGCCGCACGAATAGCCACTTCAGTCTTTCCATACCCTACATCACCACAAAGGAGCCTATCCATCGGGCGTCCGCGTTCCATATCTTTTTTAATCTCGTCAATAGAACGTAACTGATCCTCTGTCTCTTGATATGGGAAAGATGATTCGAACTCTTGTTGTTCTGCCGTATCTGGCGTATATGCATAGCCTTTTGAAGCTTCGCGCTCAGCATATAGTTTAATTAAGTCATCTGCAATGTCTTGTACAGATTTTTCAACTTTCGTTTTAACTTTTTTCCAATCATTCCCACCTAATTTGTAAACTTTCGGATCCTTACCTTCAGACCCTACATATTTTTGGACTTGATCAATTTGTTCGATTGGAACGTATAACTTATCATTACCTTGATATTTAATATTTAAATAATCTTTATGAACACCATTAATCTCTAATGTCTCAATACCTAAAAATTTACCTATACCATGATTTACGTGAACTACATAATCTCCAACTTTTAATTCCGAATAACTTTTAATACGTTCAGCATTCGATAACTTTTGTTTACGTTGTGATTTTTTAACTTTCTTATGGAAAAGTTCCTTTTCAGTAATGACAACAAACTTTTGCATCGGCATTTCAAATCCTGCATGTAAATCACCTACAGCAATTTGTAATCTTCCAGGCAGTAATATATCTGTACCTTCTACAATATCTGCCTCAATATCATAATCACTTAAAATATGTTGTAATTTTTTCACACGTTCATCATCTGTTCCAAGTACAACAGTCGTAAAATGCCCTTCATTCCATCTATCAATTTCTGTTTTTAACAAATTCATCTGTCCATGGAAATCTTGCATTGTTTTACATGTTACATTCACAATATTTTGCGGATGTGTGTGTGCGATATGACGCAAGAATAACGTTAAATATACAAAACTTCTTTTTTTATGATGAAGAAATCCCTCAAATGCGTGAGAGAAAGATAAATCTTGAATAATCGTTCCTTCACCAAGAAGTGATATATACCATTCCGCCTCTTCTGTTTCAAGATGTGATGCTGTTTCTTGAATACGTGAAATCTCATCTAAAATTACAACACCATCTTCTGGTAAATAATCTATCAGACTAGCAGGTTCTTTATAGAAAATAGATAAGTATTTAAACATCTGTTCTATACTTTGCCCGTTTTTCAACATCTCAATTTCATGACTTACCGTTTCAAGCACTGTAGTCTTTAATTTATCATCAGAAAGTTTTTGCATCGTCTTAGTCAAACCTTCTTCAAGATGCTGAATTCCTGATTTTAATTCTTCCTGCGAAAATAAAAACTCTGTCGCCGGACCAAACCTAACGCTTTCTTTTTTACCTTGAGAGCGCTGTTCATCCACATCAAATAATCGAATAGAATCGACTTCTGTATCGAAGAATTCAATACGAAATGGTAATTCTTCAGTTAAAGGATAAATATCTAATATTCCCCCGCGTAAACTGAACTCCCCTGGGGCTTCTACCATCGACTTACGTTCATAGCCAATATGATGTAAATTGTGCAAGAGCGCATCCAAATCAATCTCTTGCCCTAGATTGATTTCAACTTGCTTTTGCTTCCACAATTCTTTTATTGGTAAAAATCTACGCAATCCTGCCACTGGCGCTACAATGATTCCATTCTCTCCCGCAGCCAAGCGATTTAACACTTCTATACGTTGCGCCTTCAATTCTGGACTTGCAACCCCAATTTCCGATGCTATCAGTTCATTCACTGGATATAGCCACACATCTTTTTCACCAAGTAACGCCACTAAATCTTCATGTACTTTTTGTGCTTGGTATAAGTTATGTGTCACGATTAATTGTGATTTTTTTGTTTTTTTATATAAAGCCGCCATTAATAATGAACGAGAAGATGTTGCCATCCCTGATATAAGTTGTTCCTTTAACCCATCTTCTAATCCATTAATAACCGATTGTATCTCTTCATTTTTATAAAATTGCTCTAATAAACCTATCATTTTTAAAACTCCTCTCAACATAAAGAGCAAGTCATTCTATTTTATGCAAATATTTTGGAAAAGGAAAACAGAAAAATGCTTTGGACATGCCAAAGCGACAACATTTTATTGCAGAAATTTTTCATATTCATAATACTCAGGATAAGATGCGAGCGTTTCTTGACACGATTCACAAATTGTTTTTATATATATATTTCCATTCTCATGAAAATGAATCATCTCTACTACTTCTTGCTCTGTTAGTTGAAATAAAACGTCGCTATATACTTTTTCTGCGTTAATGGATCCTACATTACCTCCGCAGTGTCTGCAATAATAATACCCTTCCATACTAGCCTCCTAAAAATTCAATTACTACTAGTATGGGTAAAACAAAAGAGAAATATTCCCAATCTCATTTTTAACTATTGAAAGTATTCATGATTTGGAGAAAAGGCTTATTTAGCCACTCTTCACATGCATCCGCTGCTTTTTCAATAGAATGGTTAACATCCGGAACCTCTTCAGATGTAAAGCGTCCTAATACATAATCGACTACCTTCATTCCATTTTTCGGGCGATCAATTCCCATACGGATACGTTGAAATTCTTGTGTTCCTAGGTGCGAAATCGTTGACTTTACACCATTATGTCCACCAGCACTACCTTTCATGCGAAGACGCAATTTACCTACAGGAATGTCTAAATCGTCGTACATAACAACGAAGTCCTCAACATCAATTTTATAATAATCCATGAGTGGACGAATACTTTCCCCAGATAAATTCATATATGTTAGCGGCTTTAATAAGATTACCTTTTCTCCATTAACAAACCCTGCACCAAATACACCTTTAAATTTTTGTTCATTCAAAGAAATGTTCCAACGCTTCGCAAGTTCATCAATGGCCATAAATCCAATATTATGCCTTGTTAATTCATATTCTCTACCTGGGTTCCCAAGTCCTACTATCAATTTCATTCTTGTACCACTACTTTCTTTTTTCGATACGAAAAGACGTAACCAAAATTGGTTACGTCTCATTCTATCCAATTAATTGAATAATACACTCACAGATTCTTCTTCGTATACACGAATGATTGCTTCTCCAATTAATGGAGCAACTGAAAGTTCATGTACTTTGTCGATTTTCTTCTCTTCTGGTAATACGATAGAGTTCGTTACAACTAACTCTTTAATATTTGAATTTTGAATACGCTCAATTGCTGGGCCAGATAATACTGGGTGTGTACAGCAAGCATATACTTCAGAAGCGCCGTTCTCAACAAGAGCGTTTGCTGCTAATGTAATTGTACCAGCTGTATCAATGATGTCATCAATTAAAATCGCTGTTTTGCCTTCAATATTACCGATAATGTTCATTACCTCTGATACGTTCGGGCGAGGACGACGCTTATCAATAATAGCGATTGGCGCTTTTAGACGATCTGCCATTTTTCTTGCACGAGTTACACCACCATGGTCAGGAGACACGATTACGATATCTTTAAGACCTTTTGTTTCAAAGTAATCAGAAAGAATCGGTACACCCATTAAGTGGTCGATTGGGATATCAAAGAACCCTTGAATTTGTGGAGCATGTAAATCTAGAGTGATTACACGAGTTGCACCTGCTGTTTCAAGCAAGTTTGCTACAAGTTTCGATGTAATTGGTTCACGAGAACGCGCTTTACGGTCTTGACGCGCATAACCATAGTAAGGAATAACAATATTAATTGTTTTCGCAGATGCACGTTTTAATGCATCGATCATAATAAGTAATTCCATGATATGTTCGTTTACTGGGAAGCTTGTAGATTGAATAATGAATACATCGCAACCACGGATACTTTCTTCAATGTTAATTTGAACTTCTCCATCACTAAAACGATCAACAGAACATTTTCCTAGTCCTACTCCAATATGCTTTGCAATCTGCTCAGCAAGTTCCTTATTAGAGTTTAAAGAGAATACTTTCAAATTAGAATTTAGATATTGAGTCGACATCTAGATTAACCCTCCACATTATGATTTTTTCTTATTCAGCAATTGATCAACATAGTCTTCTTTGTTAACTTGACGTGCACGTGCTACCGATAATGCTTTTGATGGAACATTCTCTGTAATTGTAGAGCCTGCTGCCACATAAGCACCATCTTCAACTGTTACTGGAGCAACAAGGTTTGAATTACATCCAATAAATACCCCATTACCAATCACAGTTTTGAATTTATTCTTACCGTCATAGTTCACCGTAATTGAACCACAACCAAGATTCACGTCTTCTCCAACTTGTGCATCCCCGATATAACTCAAGTGTGAAGCTTTACTTCTATTACCAAAGACAGTTTTTTTGATTTCCACGAAGTTTCCAACGCGTACTTCGTCTCCAATAACTGAATCTGGGCGAATATGTGCAAATGGCCCAACCGATACTTCTGTACCAAGTTTACTATCATGTACAGTAGATTGACGAATTGTCGTACGATCTCCAATTTCACTATCGCGAATTACTGTATGCGGTCCAATTTCACAATCAGAACCAATTACAGTGTTCCCCTCAATAATTGTTCCTGGATGAAGAACTGTATCACTACCGATAATTGCATCAGCAGAAATATAAGTGTTACTTGGATCAATAATTGTAACACCATTTACCATGTTCTTTCGGTTGATACGGTTTTTCATAATAATTTCCGCTTGCGATAGAGCGACTCTGTCGTTAACACCTAACGTTTCATCGAACTGCTCTGTTTGATAAGCTGATACGATATGACCTTCATTTTTTAAAATCTCAATAACATCTGGAAGGTAATATTCACCTTGTACGTTATCATTTGAAACTTTAGAAAGTGAAGCAAATAAAGCCTTATTATCAAAACAATACGTACCTGTATTGATTTCTTTAATAGCTAATTCTTTCTCATTTGCATCTTTATGCTCAACAATCTTTTCAACATGACCATTCTCATTACGAACAATACGGCCATATCCAGCGGGTTCTTCTATGTACGCTGTTAGCACCGTCGCCATTGCTCCTGCTTCTTTATGTTGCTGAAGTAATGCTTCCATCGTTTCAGCAGTTATTAGCGGCGTATCACCACAAATAACTAAAGTTGTTCCTTCTTCATTTGCAAGTACACTTGCAGCTTGATCTACAGCATGTGCTGTACCAAGTTGTTCTGCTTGTAATGCAAACTCACTTACGTTTCCTAGCTGTTCTTGTACCATTTCAGCACCATGCCCAACAACCGTTACAAGTTTCTGCAATCCTAATTGAGATACTTGATCGACTACGTGTTGTACCATAGGTTTTCCACATACAGGATGCAGCACTTTGTATAGCTTAGACTTCATACGTGTGCCTTTACCTGCAGCTAGAATCACTGCAAATCTGTTTGACATATAGACCCTCCATCGCAACCTATTTATCCATTAAAGATATTATCCTAAATCATCATATATTTCAAGAAACACATTTTAACTATTAAATTTTACCATAATTCTTATAAGATGTTTTACTCTTTAGTATCTTTTTTAAGAAATAAGCTATACTATTTAAAATGATTTTGAAAAAATTAGTAGTTTCTTCTTTTTATGTTAATGAATTATGAAATTTTCAAATATAAAGCAAAAAAAAACAAACTCCTGTAAATGCTTACAGGAGTTTGCTACAAAATTATAAGGCTTTTCGTCAAAGCCCTTTTCATTCGAATTTTACGAAGCACCTGCTTCTTCAAACTCAACCTCTTCTAACTCGCCTAAACGATGATACTCTGTTAAAACCGCATCTTGAATTTTAGAGCGTGTACCAGAATTAATCGGATGTGCAATGTCACGGAACTCTCCATCTGGAGTACGTTTACTTGGCATTGCTACAAATAATCCATTATTACCATCAATTACACGAATATCATGAACAACAAATTCATGGTCCAAAGTAATAGAGGCAATTGCTCTCATGCGGCCTTCTGTGTTTACGCGGCGTAATCTTACGTCAGTCACTTCCATCTTGTGTTCACCACCCTTTTCTAAATAAGCGATATATTTGTATAAATTCCACAAATTTTCTATTTTCCCTTTAATTTTTTAAAAATTTTTAAGATAAAAATTTTTAATGTAGTTGAATATAGAGATTAGTGGAGGTTATCGCTTACAAAAGGTTACTTAACTAGGGCGATTACTTCAATTTCAACGGAAACATCTTTCGGTAATTTTGCTACTTGCACACAAGATCGAGCTGGTTTATGAGTAGAGAAATAAGAGCTATATACTTCATTCACAGCATTAAAATCATCCATGTCCTTTAAAAATACTGTTGTTTTTACGACTGTATCAAATGAAGCACCCGCTTCCTCTAATACCGCTTGTAAATTTTGAAATACTTGTTCTGTTTGTACTGTTACATCTCCTGTTACAAGCTCCCCATTTTCCGTTAATGGAATTTGTCCTGAGCTATAAAACATATTATTTACAATAATCCCTTGTGAGTAAGGTCCAATCGCTTGTGGTGCCTTGCTTGTTTGAACAACTTTCATACTTTTCACCCTTTTATTATTTATTTTACTCTTTAAAAATAGTGTACGAAAGGCAGTTTGTCCATCTATTTTATAATCTATAAATAAAATAAAAAAAGATAGAGCTATCTGCTCTATCTTTTATTCCGCCTCTACAAGCCCTTCATCAAATGGCGCAAGAGAATAATTCCCTTTTTCCACTTGAATCGTTTTTTCTTTCACATCAACTTCCGATAGACGAATTAATGATACAAAATTATTAATTAGTCGTTCTTCAATATCTGTGGATTCTACTAATACACCAATACCAACAACATTAGCCTTGAACTCTTCTAACATACTCATCATACCTTGAATTGTTCCGCCAGCTTTCATGAAGTCATCAATAATTAAAACATTAGACCCTTCTGGAAGACTGCGTTTTGCTAACGTCATTGTTTGAATTCGTTTAGAAGAACCCGACACATAGTTAATACTAACAGTCGGACCTTCTGTTACCTTATTATCTTTCCTTGCAATTACAACTGGTACATCTAAGTAATTTGCCACTGCATAAGCAAGTGGAATCCCCTTCGTTGCCACCGTCATAACTGCATCAATTGGTTGCCTAGCAAAAACAGAAGCAAACAAACGACCTGCGCCATTAATATGGCGAGGATTACTCAATAAATCTGTCATGTATAAGTAACCGCCAGGCAAAATACGATCTGGGTTTTCAAATAAGCCACAAAGCTCATCGATAATTAGATCTGCCTCTTCTTCACTTATATACGGTATATATTTCACTCCTCCTGCTGCTCCTGGTATCGTTTGCAATGTGCCGACCCCTTGTTGTTCAAACGTTTGCTTAATAATAACTAAATCTTCACTAATGGAAGACTTAGCCGATTGATACCTTTCAGCAAAAAAAGTGAGAGATACTAGCTGACGAGGGTTTTGTAGCAAGTAATAAGTCATATCGACTAACCTTGTACTTCTTCTAATTTTCATACTCTCACCTCAAATCACGAATATTCTAAACAAATCATAACGTATTATACGTCTTTATTCAAGCGTTTCTCGCTCTCCTAATAAACGTACCGCATAGACTTGTTCACAAAATCCTTTTAATCCGTTATAAATGCGATGCATTCGTGAATCATGGTGTACAAGTCCGAATACAGTTGGACCACTTCCACTCATTAATACAGCATCCGCTCCAAATCGCTTCATCTGTGATTTAATACGGGCAACTTCAGGATGCATTCCAAATGTTACATCTTCTAAAACGTTACCAACAGTATCACAAATTCCTTTATAATCACCAGAATTTATGACATCAACCATTTTATCTACATTTGGATGTGTAACTCGATTTAACTTTAAATTTCCATACACATCAGCAGTAGATACACCTATATGTGGTTTCGCTAAAATAACCCAACAAGAAGGCGGAGTCTTTATATGCTCAATTTTCTCTCCTCTTCCAGTGGCAATTGCTGTGCCTCCGTATACACAGAACGATACATCTGATCCAATTTCTGCGCCAAGCTCTGCTAACTCATCAATTGTAAGCCCTAAATTCCATAATTTATTAAGACCACGTAATGTCGCTGCTGCATCACTACTTCCACCTGCTAATCCAGCTGCTACTGGAATCGTTTTTTCAATAGTAATAGATACACCTTTTTTTACATTAAACTTCTCTTTTAATAATTTCGCTGCCTGATAAGCTAAATTTCGTTGGTCGTCTGGGACATACCGATTATGGGATAAAATTTCAATACGGTCTTCTGCTAATTCCGTTAGTTCTAGACGATCTGCTAAATCAATGGTTGTCATAATCATTTTCACTTCATGATATCCGTCTTGTCTTTTTCCCAGTACATCTAACGACAGATTAATCTTTGCTGGTGCTTTCACTAGTAGCTTCAATCTATTCACCCACTCTATGTACTCAATCTTTTATCGTTTATTTTACCATAAATTTATAGTAAGACGATGACACTTCCCTAATTATAACGAAAAGCATTCAGAATGAAACTACTTATGTAAAATGATGGCACCTTTTAGAGTACAAAAAGCCGAGGAATGTCTCCTCGGCTACCGTAGCATAGAAAGTATCTTACAACTACTGGTTTCGTTTCATTAATTGCTGTTCTGCAATTTCTATAGCACGTTTCACCATGTTACCAGCATCTTTCGCACGAATTCCGCCCCATCCTTCTTTCTGAACAACATCATAAAAGCCAAGCTCTTTTGCTAGCTCTTCTTTAAATTGGTTTGACATGACACCTCTTCGTCTACTCAATGCAGAGTCCCTCCTTATTTTGCTACGGTATAGTTAGTATGCAAAATAATATAGCTTTTCATTTATGGGAATATATGTAATGATATACGGATTATAAAATGACCTCATTATGAGGGTCTCCATAAAATGTTAACTCTACTGTCTCTGTTAAAACATCTGCATAACTATAAGATACACGTTGCAACGCATCTTCTTGTTGATCCAATTGTACAACAAAAACAGAACGGTATGTTTCTGCTAGTACACCTGATTGCTCCACAGTTTTTCTTCTTCCACTATTTGCTTTTAACATAAGTCGCTGTCCAAGATGGTGATCTAATTCGCTTTTAATTTCATCTAAACGTTTTGACATATACTTCGCTACACCTCGCTGTAATTTAGATTGAACACTTAAAACACGATATATCTATCCTAATTATTAACCGCGATTCACAGCTAATATCATCTTGCGTTTGAATAGATAGAAGAAATACTATATTGTAAAAGTATCATTACGTAGTCTGTACGTTCTTGCCTCTTTTTATCCAAATTCATTTAAATCCTTCCATACAAAAAAGCAAGATACATATGTACCCTGCTTACTCTTCGTAATGTTGAAAAGGTAATCCCGTTCGTAAAATCCCTCTCGTTTCAATTCCACCTAGTCCCTTTTCACCAGTAATTGTATTACGTACGACATCCCATACATTGACTCTCTCCATAAATGAAGTAAAACTAATTTTACCAACTACATATACAGGATCTAGTGCATGAATATTAATTCTAGATGGTGAACTAGCGAAATTGGCCCCTGCACGAATTAGTGCCTCAAAGTGCGATTGACATGCCCCAGCAAAAATAACAAGTTGATCCAATGATGGATATTTTTTTCGCACTTCTCGAACAGCCTGTACAAAATGCCTTGAATGCCTATATGCCGCTAAATCTCCCTTCACTCCTTTCGATTTTGTATATGCATCATGCCCCGTAATAACGAGAATGTCTGGGCGAAAGTGATCTATTAAGTCTACTACTTTTTCATGCATCTCCGTTTCTTTACAATGAATACCTTGTACAGGAACGCCAATTTTGTTATATAAGTCTAAGCACTTGCGCAAATATAAAGGGTCTCCATCTATATGCAATACACGTCCCGGCATTTGAAAATAATTCACCTCACTTGTGTATCCACCAGTTGAAGTATGTTCATGCCTTTGTTTCATTAACACATAATCTTGTTGAAACAAACGATACGTGCGCTCCATTGTTTCTTTCTCACGCTTCACCCTTTTTTTATGTTCTCGTTGATCTATACTAATTAAATCTTCAAGTGGCGCATCCGCCACCAGTCTAATTTCCTCTCCAAACAATATAGCTATCTCACCTTTTATTTCTATAATACGAAAAAGAATATCCCTCTTATGAGAATATCGTTCCACTAATTCTCCAACATGTAAAGCCATTCTCCTACCTCCAAACTCATTAGGCCATCTTACCTGTTTTTAAAATATGAATTTAGAGGGAGAAAGGTGACAAAAGGGACAGTTCAAGTTGAACTGTCCCTTTCATATTCTTATGATAATTTATGAAGAACCAATGCATTACTTAATGTTGCAAACTCTTCAATAGATAGCGTTTCGCCTCTTCGCCTTGGATCAATTCCTACTTCTGTTAAAATTCGATCCAATAATTCCTTATCTTTCGGGAAACCATTTAAATTATTTGATAAATTATTCATTAAAGTTTTACGGCGCTGTGCGAAACTTGCTCGTACTACTTCAAAGAAGAACGTTTCATCTGTCACCTCTACAACCGGTTTAGGACGCTTTAGAAGGCGGATAATTGCAGAATCAACGTTTGGCTGTGGTACAAACACTGTACGCGGTACAGTCATAACTGTTTCAACCTCTGTATAATACTGAATGGCAATCGATAAAGAACCATACTCTTTCGTTCCAGGTTTAGCAGCTAAACGATCTCCAACTTCTTTTTGCATCATAACAACAAATCCACGAACTGGTAACTTTTCTTCAAGCAATTTAAATAAAATTGGCGTTGTAATATAGTATGGCAAGTTAGCTACTACCATTACATCTTGCCCTTCTTCAAATTGCTCATTAAATACTTCATGTACATCCGCTTTTAGTACGTCTTTATTAATAACTGTAACGTTACCATATGGTGCTAACGTCTCATCTAAAATTGGTAATAGTCTTTGATCAATTTCAAAAGCCACTACTTTTTTAGCACGCTTCGCTAATTGCTCTGTTAATGCACCGATACCTGGTCCAATTTCAATTGCACCACTTTCTGAACCAATTTCTGCATGATCGACAATACGATTTAATACATTTGTATCAATTAAAAAGTTTTGTCCTAAACTTTTTTTGAATGAAAATCCATACTTTTCAACAATGTCTTTTGTACGATTTGGCGTTGCGATATCCTTCATTTTTTTTCCTCCTGTATTACTTGCTTATAAGCTTCTCCAAATGATTCCTTTGAAACTTGAAACATCTGTAATCGTTTATGTAACTGTTTTGCATTTGTATAACCAATCTTTAATAGCTTACCCATTCTTTCTCTGCGGCTCTTTGCCATTTCTCCGCCCACTAAGCCTGCATCGACTAAATCACTCCAACTAATTTCACTTGTATAAGCTTCCATTTCTTCATGTATATTCTCTAGAGCACGGCGAATCGACTCATTAGAAGCATGTTCGATCCCAACTCCCTTTTTCCTTTTAGCAAGCGCTTCTTCCTTCGGTAAAAAGGCATGCTTACAGCCGGGAACCTTGTCAGAAATAATTTTTCGAATACGCTCTCCAGGATAATCTGGATCTGTGAAAATAATAACGCCCCTTTTTTGCTGCGCTAATTTAACTTGCTCAATAACATGATCACCGATTGCTGAACCGTTCGTTTCAATTGTATCTGCATCAACAGCACGCTTAATCGCAACTGTATCATCTTTACCTTCTACAACGATAATCTCTTTTATTTTCATGCTTGCCTCCACACTCGTTTCGTCTCTACTTAGTAAAACAAAAAAATGACGACTTTTCCATTATTATTTTCCTCATTCTTATATTTTAAAAAATAGAATAGAAAAATCTTTGTTCTCTGTCCTTATTGTAACACTTCATCATTCACATTTATTTTCTTCATCACTTCTACTAGTGTTTTTTCAAAATAAAAAAGAACAGGTTTCCCCATTCTTTTTTATTCAACACCAAATAAAACTTTTGCATTTTTGGTTGTCATTTCTGCTACTTCCTCATAAGAAACACCTTTTAAATTCGCAATTTCTTCTGCTACGAGTTTTACATAACTCGGTTCATTTCGTTTCCCTCGAAATGGATGCGGCGTTAGATATGGACAATCCGTCTCTATTAACAATTTCTCTAATGGAATCTCCGTAGCAACCTCTTTCGGCTTTTTAGCGTTTTTAAATGTAACTGGTCCGCCTAACGAAATTAGAAAGTTCATATCAACACATCGCTCTGCTACTTCTACGCTGCCGCTAAAACAATGCATAATGCCTCCTACTTCAGCTGCATTCTCTTCTTCTAGAATATCAACAATATCTTGAGTTGCATCGCGATTATGTATAATAATCGGCAATTTCACTTTTTTCGCTAATGCAATTTGTTTACGAAATACTTCTTTCTGTATTTCTTTTGGAGACTTATCCCAATGATAATCTAAACCCATTTCTCCAAGTGCAACGACTTTAGGATGAGAAGCAAGTTCTTCTAACCAAGCTAAATGTTCTTCTGTCATGTCAATTGCATCAACTGGATGCCATCCAACCGCAGCGTAAATAAAATCATAGGCTTCAGCTAATTCCATCGCCTTTTTTATTGTTACTTCATCAAAACCAACAACAACTGTATAAGTAACTCCCGCTTCTTTCATTCGGGCAATAACTTCTTGCAAATCTTCTTCAAATTGCTCTGCATTCAAATGCGAATGTGTATCAAACAACATAATACATAACTCCTTTTATATTGAAATCAAGTTTATTCTACAAAAATAAGTTCTTTAATAACTTAACGATAACAATACTACAATCTTAATGCAAAAATAGAGAATGTAAAAAGAAAAAAGACGCTTCACACATGTTACACGTGAAACATCTCTTTTCTTGTCTTAATTACTTGATTTTTGTACCATTTGGTAGATTTTGGTCAATTGATGCTAATGACAATACGCCATTCTCTTCACCCGCTAAAATCATACCTTGCGATAATTCACCGCGTAATTTTACAGGTTTTAAGTTTGTTACACAAATAACCTTTTTACCTTTTAGGTCTTCTGGCGAATAGAATTTTGCAATTCCAGAAACAACTTGACGCTTTTCTGTGCCTAAGTCTAGTTGAATTTTTAACAACTTGTCTGCTTTTTTCACAGGTTCAGCAGATAGTACTTCAGCTACGCGTAATTCTACTTTAAAGAAATCATCAATTGTAATTTCTTCTGCCTTCGGCTCTTCTTCTTTTTTCTCTTCTACTTTAGGGGCAGAGCTTTTCATTTGTTCTTTAATGTACTCTACTTCCACTTCTATTTCTAAACGAGGGAAAATTGGGTTTCCTTTTTCTACTTTTGTTCCAGCTGGAATACAGCCAATTGTAGATAGACTTTCCCAAGATTTATGAGCCTCATCAGTAAGGCCAAGCTGAGCAAACATCTTGCTTGGTGCTACTGTTAAGAATGGCATAAGCATAATACCTGTTTGACGAAGTACTTCTGCTAAATGAGCCATTACAGAAGCTAACTTTTCACGATCATTCTCATCTTTTGCTAATACCCATGGTTGTGTTTCATCAATATATTTATTCGTACGACTAACCAATTGCCAAATAGATCCTAACGCTACAGAGAACTCCATATTCTCCATTGCTTCTTCTACTTTTTTCAAAGTATCTTGTGCAAACGCTACTAACGTTTCATCAAATTCTGTTACATTTGCTTTAAATGCAGGGATTTCTCCGTTAAAGTACTTATCAATCATAGCTACTGTACGATTTAATAAATTACCTAAGTCATTTGCTAAGTCGAAATTAATACGCTCCACAAATCCTTCTGGTGTAAATACGCCATCAGATCCAAATGGAACTTCACGAAGTAAGTAATAACGTAATGCATCCAATCCA
This sequence comes from Bacillus sp. 22475, assembly GCF_052044835.1. Lineage (NCBI taxonomy): Bacteria > Bacillati > Bacillota > Bacilli > Caryophanales > Bacillaceae > Bacillus > Bacillus sp. 22475. The sequence continues at coordinate 40,026 of NZ_JBQENW010000005.1, forward strand.
TAACGATCGATTAATGTAACTGGATCTACTACGTTTCCTTTTGACTTACTCATCTTCCCATCCTTCATTAAAATCCAGCCATGAGCAAAGACTTTCTTTGGAAGAGGTAAATCTAATGCCATTAAAATTATCGGCCAATAAATTGTATGGAAACGAACGATTTCTTTCCCAACTAAATGCACATCTGCAGGCCAGAATTTTTTATATTTCTCTTCATTTGCTGTTCCATAACCTAACGCCGTAATATAGTTAGATAATGCGTCAACCCATACGTAAATAACGTGTTTTGGGTTACCAGGAACACGAACTCCCCAGTCAAATGAAGTACGAGAAACTGCTAAATCTTCTAATCCTGGTTTAATAAAATTATTAATCATTTCATTTTTACGAGACTCCGGTTGAATGAAATGTGGATTATCTTCATAGAACTTTAATAGTCTGTCGACATATTTACCCATTCTAAAGAAATAAGATTCTTCACGAACAAGTTCTACATCATGACCACTATCTGGGCTTTTTCCTCCAACTACTTTGTCACCTTCCATAATTGGATCTACTAATTGGTGCTCTGTATAGAACGTCTCATCTTGTACAGAATACCAACCTTCATATTCATCAAGATAAATGTCACCTTGATCTACTAATTGCTTAAAGATTTTTTCGACAACATCTTTATGACGATCTTCAGTTGTACGAATAAAATCATCATAAGAAATATCCATCTTCTCCCAAAGCTCTTTAATTCCTGCAACAATATTATCAACATATGCCTGTGGCGTAATATTTAACTCTTCTGCTTTCTTTTGGATCTTCTGTCCATGCTCATCAGTTCCTGTTAAATAATGCACATTATATCCTTGCATACGCTTATATCGTGCCATCGCATCTCCTGCTACTGTCGTATAAGCATGTCCAATGTGTAATTTTCCACTTGGATAATAAATTGGGGTAGTAATATAAAAGGACTTATTTTCCTCTGTCATTGTTTTGGACCTCCCGAATAACCTCATATGTATTTATAAACAGTATATCAAAAACTCATATATAAAGTGAAACTTTAATCAGTGGGGTTTTTCTTCATCCTCACTGATTATTAGCCCACATCAATCGGGCTTTTACGAGCAGCCCGAATCTAACTTATCTTCTTTACTCCAACCTAATTTTGAATTTTGGGTCTTAATGCTCGATATCTTTATCATCTATTGCTCATATTTCAAAAAATATACAATCTCCACTTAAATTTGTTAATTTTTCAGAAAAAAACGTAAATAATTGTGGAATATCCTCTCAATCTATTATATATAAGAAATAAGAAATCTATAAATCTTTTTAAAAAATATAGAATTTAAGAATTGACGGAAATGTAAATGATTGGTATCATATGTCCATAGGGTATTTTGTCGAAAAATGACGAATCTAAAAATAGACTCGAAACTTATAAACTATTTATTTAGGAGGAAAAAAATTATGAAATCTACTGGTATTGTTCGTAAAGTTGATGAATTAGGTCGTGTAGTAATTCCAATCGAATTACGCCGTACTTTAGGTATTGCAGAAAAGGACGCTCTTGAAATCTATGTTGATGACGAAAAAATCATCTTAAAGAAATATAAACCAAACATGACTTGCCAAGTAACTGGTGAAGTATCTGACGGTAACCTTTCTTTAGCTGAAGGTAAAATCATCTTAAGCAAAGAAGGCGCTGAGCAAATCTTAAACGAACTTCAAGATTATATCGAAACAGCAAAATAAGCTTCTCAATTATGAGAAGCTTATTTTTTATCGACATGATAGATTTGATATACATCTCTTTTCGACAAATCTCGATCTTTAGCGACTGTTTTAATCGCTTCTTTTGAATTCATACTTTTTTCATTTATATAATGTTCAATATGATCATATACCGAAAGAGATTCCCACCATTGTTCTTCTGGAGCAGGTTCTTCTGTTGAACCAGCTACTAAAATACAAAACTCACCACGTACTTCATTTTGCTTCGTCCACTCAATTGCTTCTTCGATTGTTCCTCGAATAAATTCCTCAAATTTTTTCGTTAACTCTCGACATAATACAATCTCTCTATTTCCCAACACTTCCTGCATCGAAATTAAAGTATCATCTAAACGATGAGGTGCTTCATAAAACATCATTGTAGTTTGTACATAACGAAGCTTTTCTAACTCCATCTTCCGTTCCTTTTTGTTTCTCTGCAAGAAACCATAGAAATAAAACTGCTTTGTTTCAAGACCGGATGCAATTAATGCTGTAAGGGCTGCATTTGCTCCAGGAAGCGGAATTACATGATATTGCTCAGCTACTGCCTCAACGACAATATCGTAACCTGGATCAGAAATACACGGCATGCCAGCGTCACTAACAAGTGCTACATTCTTTCCATCCTCTAATTTCTCTAATAGTTTCTTCCCACTTACTTCTTTATTGTGCTCATGATAACTCGTGACAGGTGTTTCAATTTCAAAATAATTACAAAGTTTTTTCGTTTGTCTCGTATCTTCAGCAGCAATTAAATCAACTTCTTTTAAAATTCGGATTGCACGAAATGTCATATCTTCTAGATTTCCAATAGGAGTTGGTACTAAATATAAAACTCCCTTTTCATTTTGTTGAAAGCTTTTTTGTTGCCACATAGCGTTCTCCTTTTTGCATATATGCCTCTTTTTGTTTTCTCGTTAATTGCTTAAAGTAATACTCCGCTTGCATAGCTGTACGCTTATCATCGTGGGTCTCTACATATTTTAAAACGACAGGAAGCCTGACGCGTGTATACTTAGCCCCTTTGCCGCTATTATGAGTCTGAATTCTCTTTTCTATATGGTTTGTATATCCAGCATAATAACTTCCATCAGAGCACTCTACCACATAAAAAAAGTGCTTATTCTTCTCCATATAAAATTAAACGTAGCTCCTTTGTATATTCGTTATTGTTCTCATATACAACGAGAGGCGGTAAAATTTTCAAATCTGCATTTCCATCCTTAATTCCTTCAATTAACAATGTATTTGCTTCTTTTCCAACCTTAGGATAAACAAATTGCACACGCTTTGGTTCAATTTTATATTTACGCATTAATGTGACAATGTCGAGTAATCGCCCTGGACGATGTACAAACGCCACTTTCCCACCTTGTTTTACTAACTGACTACTTGCAGATACAACATCTTCTAATGTACACATAATTTCATGACGAGCTATCGCTAAATGTTCATTCATATTTTTCTCTGAAGTTTGAGGTGTTTGAAAATATGGTGGATTACATGTAACAACATCATATTGATGACGTCCGAGTTTCTCTGGCATATCTTTCAAATCTCCATGTACGAGGTGAATTCTTTCTTCCAGCCCATTATATTGAACACTTCTTACTCCCATATCATATAAGCGTTCTTGAATTTCCACACCAGTAATCTTTCCTTTTGTTCTTGTACTTAATAGAAGGGGGACAACTGCGTTACCTGTACACAAATCAAGTAAATTCCCCTTTTGAATTGGCACCCATGCAAAATCTGCCAGTAAAACCGCATCTAAAGAAAAATTAAATACTGATGGGCTTTGTATAATCTTCATGTCTTGCGCTAATAAGTAATCTAAACGTTCATCTTCATATAAATTCATATACTGCTCCTTTTCTTACCCTTAACCTACCCTATTTCATGTATAAAAAATTACCTTTCCAATTATAATTGGAAAGGTAATTTCACTTTTTATTTAAGAATGACAGACAGAACAAACAATCTCCCTCTTTACGTACACTTCCATAATGTAGATTGCAAATATGAAAACCTTCTTGATACAGTCTCGCTAAATTGTCATAGCCTTCACCAATATCTGTTTTCGGCTTCACTTCTTTACGTTTTTGAGTTTTTTGTTTTTCTTTATTCTGCACTTCTTCAAAACGGTGTCGCAAATTGTTATTTTCCATTTTTATATGCTGGTTTTCTTCCAACAACTCTGCAAGATGCTGTTTTAACTCTCCCAACTGTTTGTATAAATGTCCAATTTGCTCTTCCATACTAGAAACCGATTCAAAAATATCTTTTTTCTCCACAAGCACCCACCTCATTAATCTGTGGTTTGACTCGAAACGACCCCTTTATTCACTAACTCATCTAACGTATATTCTACTATCCGTTCCTTGTCTACTAGTTCCACTTGAATTAATCTTTCTAAAATATTTAATCCGATCACACGGCCAGTACCATGCGGGGTTTGTATACGTTGATCTAAATCAGGAAGTTGTTCCTTTGCTGCCTCATATTCATCATTCTCATATTTTAAGCAACACATTAAGCGACCACATAAACCAGAGATTTTTGCAGGATTTAATGATAAATTTTGATCCTTTGCCATTTTAATGGATACAGGTTCAAAATCTCCTAAAAAAGTAGAACAACAAAGCATACGACCACATGGACCAATACCACCTAGCATCTTCGCTTCATCACGAACACCAATTTGTCTTAGTTCAATTCTTGTTCTAAAAATTGCCGCTAAGTCCTTCACTAGTTCGCGGAAATCAATCCGACCATCCGCAGTAAAATAGAAAATAATCTTATTACGATCGAATGTATACTCTACATCTACAAGTTTCATATCAAGATTATGCTCTACTACCTTTTGTTGACAGACTTGATATGCTTCTTTTGCAGCATGTTTGTTCTCTTCAACAATGGTACGATCATTTTCATTTGCAATACGAATAACCTTTTTTAGCGGTAATACAACGTCGTTTTCATCAACTTGCTTTTTGGTAATAACTACTTTTCCGTATTCAATACCTCTTACCGTTTCTACAATAACAAACTCATTTTCAGAGATATCGAACTGAATTGGATCAAAGTAATATACCTTTCCGGCCTTCTTAAAGCGAACACCTACTACATCATACAAAACGGTCATCCCTCCTGCAACCGCAACACTAACTGTTCGAACACAAGCTGCGCATTTACATTAGCGTTGATTCTATTTTTTGCCTCTAATATATTAAAGAGAGCTGATACAATGCGCTTCTGAGCATAGGAAAACGATTCAAACATCTCTTTCTGCTCATGAAAAACAAGACGATCTTCTTCTCCAAGTTGAACATATAGTAAATCCTTATAAATAAGGAGTAACATATCTAACCCTTGCTGTAATTGTTCTTTCTCTCCAAAGTGTTTTCCCCATTTTTCTTGTACAAAAAAAATAGAGGTTTTATCTTTTTCGAGCGCTTCACATAATTTTATCACTAAAGCTCGTGCTTGTGCAAACCATTCATCACTACATAAAGCTAAAGCTTCATCAAAACTATTTGTGAGTTGAGCAGCAAGTGTCGATAAAGATGCTGTAATACCTTCTTCCTGTAATCTTCTAATTAAAGATTCTGTAGGTAACGGTCTAAACGTAACAACTTGGCAACGAGATAAAATCGTATTTAAAATTTGATGACTTTGTTCAGTAAGTAAAATAGCGGTTGTATCACTACTTGGTTCTTCTAAAAATTTCAAAAGTGTATTTGCCGCATTTGCCGTCATACGATCTGCGTGCTCAATAATATACAATTTTTTATTTGCCTCTAATCCTGTTTTTGAAAACTCTTCTTGTAAATCATGAATTTGCTGCTTCTTAATAGATAATCCGTCTGGTTTTACAATATGTAAGTTAGGGTGGTTACCTGAATCAATTCGCTTACAATTTGTGCATACATGACAGGGCTCTACTCCATTCCGCTGAGAACAGAGGAAACTCTTTGCCATTTGAATTGCTGTCGCAAACTTTCCCGTACCTTTCCCTCCCTCTAACAAGTAAGCGTGGGATATACGCTCTTTTGCAATGCTATTCATCAACATTTTTACACCGATGGGTTGTATAGCAGAAAGCTGCTCCCACGTCTTCATCATAATGCATACCTCACTTATTTCATTCTTTCCTTCTATTATAACAATTTATCTTCTATAATCTGAACAACTTCTTCTATAAGTTTTTCCATCGGCTGATCAGCATTTACCAATACAATACGATCCGAGAAACGTTCTACAACTTGTAAATACCCTTCGCGCACACGTTTATGGAAAGAGATATCTTCCATATCTAGTCGATTTACTTCACGTCCTGCATCTTTTTCAATCCGAGCCAAGCCAACCTCAGGCTCAATGTCTAGATAAATTGTTAAACTAGGCATACAGTCCTCTGTTGCGAAACGATTTATTTCAAATACCTTATCCATACCCAATCCTCTTGCATAGCCTTGATATGCTAAAGAGCTATCTATAAAACGATCACATAACACGAGATAGTTCTCATTAAGTGCTGGCATAACTTTTTCTACTAAGTGTTGTCTGCGCGCAGCAGCATAAAGAAGCGCTTCTGTACGTGCTTCCATCATCGTATATTCTTGTTTATGTAAAATCGTCCTAATGTCCTCAGAAATTGCAATACCACCTGGTTCCCTTGTCGCCATTACCTTTTGTGCTTTCTGTTCAAAATATGGCAATAAGCTTTTAATTAACGTTGTTTTACCTGAACCTTCTGGGCCTTCAATTGTTACAAATAATCCCTTCATCCTAAAACCTACTTTCTATATCATACACTTTCATATATTTCGTATTACCTTGAAAACGAGCTCCTGCTCTCTCTAAATACATAATTTGCTCTTTATGCTCTGAAGTAATTCTCTCTCCATACATAACCAATGGAATTCCAGGTGGATACGGAATCACCATTTCCGCCGCTATCATTCCAACAGCCTCTTCTATAGATACTATCTTTGTTCCATATCTTTCTAGTTGTTTATACGTATACGGCAAAGGAGAGAATTCACCTTTATAAGTATAACGAATAGATTCCCTCTTGTCTTTCACGTCATAATGTTGCAATGCTACTCGGATCATCTCTATAACCTTCATATACCCCTCATTTGCTTGCAGGGGTAAAATAAATAGGACATTGTACGGATCAGCCATCTCTGTATATATACCGACCTTTTCAAATACGGACTGTAATTCGTACCCTGATAACTGACAACGAGTTTGTACGGTAACCTTTAACTCGTCTTGCAACGGATATTCTAAAATGGCGATTTGGGGAATAGAACGTAACCGTTCCTTAAATCTCCGTAAAAACTCAACAATTTCACCATGACCTTCTTCTTTTATACGCGCCATTGTAAAGCGTGCTATATCCAAGGAAGCCATAATTGGATACGATGGACTACTAGATTGTAGCATACTTAAATAAGTAGTAACCTTCTCTTCGTCTACTAAGTGACTATTTATATGTAAATAGGAACCCATTGTCATTGCGGGTAATGTCTTATGTGCAGAATGCACTACAATATCTGCACCATATGTTAACGCTGATTTCGGGAATGGTTCTCCTAAACAAAGATGTGCCCCATGTGCCTCATCTATCAAAACAGGGATTTCATGTGCATGTGCAAAAGCGATGCTTGCCTCTAAATCCATCCCCATACCATAATAATTAGGATGCGTTAGAATGAGTGCTTTCGCATTTGGATATTTTCCAATTGCTTTATTAATAATTTCATTACGAACTCCCACTGGTACGTTATAAGTTTCATCAATCCATGGATCTAAAAAAATGGGATTTGCTCCCGCTAGTTTTAAACCATTAATAATTGATTTATGACAATTTCTTTGCACAAGAACAATATCATGTTCCCCACAACAAGACAAAATCATTGCTAAGTTCCCGACTGTTGAACCATTAATTAAAAAATAACTTCTCTTTGTATCATACACTTCAGCCAATAATTGTTGTGCCTCATCTATACATTCAAACGGACTATGCAAATCATCTAGTCCTGCTAACTCAGTTACATCAATAGATAGAATATCTTTAAACTCTCTTATTGCCTTCTGAGGGAAGTTTAAACCATTCTTATGACCTGGAACATGAAAGGACAACGGCCCCCTTTCTTTAAACTCGATTAACGCCTCATATAAAGGCATATGATTTTGATTCATCTACATCTCTTCCTTATTATTCATTCTCCATCTATTATACAAAACAAAAAAAATAATAGGCATATGCCTATTTAAAAATATGATACTTCTAATTTTCGAAGTTGCTTTAAATAATGTATATATTTCGGATCATCTGTCTCTGTATTCACCATATCCTTTTCACATTCATAACATATTAAATTATTATAAACATATATACCTTCTTTTCTTTTTGTCTCACAAACAATACAAACTTCACTTTGTAATTTCATAACCTTCCCTCCCTATTTAAGTGAACCTATTTTATACTTCTAATCCTTAACAATTTCCAGAAAAATATACACCCATCTCTTATATAATATGATTAACTCTTGGGCAACGTGTTTGTATTACCATTACTTCTTTCCCATTCTTTTTAACAATACAAAAAAACACAAGTCAAAAGACTTGTGTTTTTAGTTGCTTGGCGACGTCCTACTCTCACAGGGACAAGGTCCCAACTACCATCGGCGCTAGAGAGCTTAACTTCCGTGTTCGGTATGGGAACGGGTGTGACCTCTCTGCCATCATCACCAAACTATGAAGGCATATTCCTTCAAAACTAGATAACATT
>NZ_JBQENW010000005.1:48650-299977 GCF_052044835.1 Bacillus sp. 22475
AAACTCTCCAATAAAGTTAGTTTGTCTAGCATCTAAAAATAAAAATTGACGTTTCACGTTGTTTGTTTCGTTTAGTTTTCAAAGTTCAATATCGCGTTTCGGCGACTTTCATAATATATCATAATATATTATTTTCGTCAACAATTTTTTCAAGACAATTTGTATCTCTCATTTGCTGACTCTGCCTATTATATAGACTTTTCTATTACTATGCAAGTATTATTATAAAAAAATAAGAGGGGGGAAAATCCCCCCTCTTATTCTTCAGAAGAAACCTCTTCATTAGATTCTTCTTCTTCATCTTTCTGTGCTTTTGCTACTGTCGCTACCTCTTGCTCATCCTCTAAACGAATTAGACGAACACCTTGTGTATTACGTCCCATTTGAGAGATTTGATCAACTGGCATACGAATAATAACGCCTGCGGCTGTAATTAGCATGATGTCTTCTTCACCTGTTACAGACTTAACCGCTACTAACTTACCGTTTTTATCTGTAATGTTACAAGTCTTAAGACCTTTACCACCACGGCTTTGTAGTCGATACTCTTCAACTGGAGTACGCTTACCATACCCGTTTTTCGTTACAATTAAAACATTCGTATCTTCTTCAACAATTTCCATACCTACTACTTGGTCCTCTTCGCCTAATGTAATAGCTTTTACACCAGCTGCATTACGGCCCATAGAACGTACATCTTGTTCATTGAAGCGAATTAACATACCGTTGCTTGTCCCTACGATAATATCTTTATCGCCAGATGTTAAACGTACAGAAATCACTTCATCTTCTTCACGAAGCGAAATTGCAATTAAACCGTTTGTACGTATATTTGCAAATGATGAAAGTGGCGTTCTCTTAGAAATACCTTGTTTCGTTGTAAAGAATAAGAACTGGTCGTCACCAAATTCACGGATTGGAATAATGGCATTGATCCACTCACCCTTATCTACCCCTAATAGGTTAATAATTGGTAGCCCTTTTGCAGTACGACTATACTCTGGGATTTCATATCCTTTCGTACGGTATACTTTACCCTTGTTTGTAAAGAATAAAATATGATCATGAGTAGACGTTGTTAATAAGTGTTCAACAAAGTCATCATCATTTGTACCCATTCCTTGTACACCACGTCCCCCACGGTTCTGTGTTTTGTACGTAGAAGCTGGTAACCTCTTAATATAACCGTTATGAGTTAACGTAATCGCAATGTTTTGCTCAGGAATTAAATCTTCATCTTCAATAAATTCCATACCGCCAATTGTAATTTCTGTTCGTCTCTTATCATTGAAACGCTCTTTTACTTCTGTTAATTCTTCACGAATAATCTCAAGAACTTTCTCTTCATCTGCTAAAATCGCTTTTAATTCAGCAATTAATTTCATTAAGTCTTGATATTCTTGCTCGATTTTTTCACGTTCTAATCCAGTTAAGCGTTGCAGACGCATATCTAAAATCGCTTGCGCTTGTTTCTCACTTAAACCGAAACGTTCCATTAAGCCTTGCTTTGCAATATCAGCCGTTTTTGAACTACGAATTAACGTAATAACTTCATCAAGATGATCTAAAGCAATTCGTAATCCTTCTAAAATATGGGCACGTGCCTCTGCTTTTTCTAATTCATAAGCAGTACGTCTACGGATTACTACCTTCTGGTGCTCCAAATAATGATATAAGTTTTGTTTTAAATTTAGTACTTGAGGCTCTCCATTTACAAGAGACAACATATTAATACCGAAACTTGTTTGAAGTGCTGTATGTTTATATAGATTGTTTAATAGTACGTTTGCATTAGCGTCACGACGTACTTCCATGACAATACGCATACCATTTCGGTCTGATTCATCACGTAAATCTGTAATACCTTCAATTTTCTTATCGCGAACTAATTCTGCGATTTTTTCAATTAATCGTGCCTTATTAACTTGATAAGGTAGTTCCGTTACGATAATAGATTGTTTACCATTTGATTTCTCTTCAATTTCAACTTTGGCACGAAGCATAATAGAACCTCGTCCTGTTTCATAAGCTCTACGGATGCCACTTCGCCCTAAGATTAAACCTGATGTTGGGAAGTCTGGCCCAGGAATATATTCCATTAATTCCGCGATAGTGATATCTGGATTATGGCTTAATGCCAACACACCATCAATTACTTCGCCAAGTTGATGCGGCGGAATATTTGTTGCCATACCAACCGCAATACCTGTCGTACCGTTTACTAATAAATTAGGGAAACGCGCTGGTAATACAATCGGCTCTCTTTCCGAACCATCGTAGTTATCTTGGTAATCAATTGTATTTTTTGAAATATCACGTATTAATTCCATAGAAATCTTAGACATTCTTGCCTCTGTATAACGCATTGCCGCTGCTGAATCTCCATCTACAGAACCGAAGTTACCATGCCCATCTACAAGCATATAACGTTGACTGAAATCTTGCGCCATACGTACCATTGTTTCATAAACGGCTGAATCTCCATGAGGGTGATACTTACCGATTACTTCACCGACAATACGTGCTGATTTCTTATACGCTTTATCAGCTGTAATTCCTAAATCATTCATCGCATATAAAACCCTACGATGCACAGGTTTTAATCCATCACGAACATCTGGTAATGCACGAGATACGATAACACTCATTGCGTAATCTAAAAATGAGGTACGCATTTCATGACTAATATTAATTTCTCGAATTCGTGCTTGTTGTTGATTGTCTGACATCAACGAGCACCTCCTCTTACATTTCCGTTACACATACATTGATTTATATGTAGAAGACAGGAATACTTAGATTCCTGTCATTACTCATTTAAATATCAAGGTTTTTCACGTATTTTGCATTCTCTTGGATAAAGTTACGACGTGGTTCCACTTTATCACCCATTAAAATTTCAAATGTTTCATCTGCTTCTATTGCATCTTGAAGGGAAACTTGAAGTAACGAACGTACTTCTGGATCCATTGTCGTCTCCCATAGCTGAGTTGGATTCATCTCTCCAAGACCTTTATAACGTTGAATTCCTGGTTTCGGCTGGGCTGGTAACTCAGCTAATATTTTTTCAAGTTCTTTATCATTATAAGCATATTGAATTTTTTTACCTTGTTGCACTTTAAACAAAGGTGGCTGTGCGATATATATATATCCGCACTCAATTATTTGACGCATATAACGATAGAAGAACGTTAATAATAGGGTACGAATATGCGCACCATCAACATCAGCATCGGTCATAATAATAACTTTATGATAGCGTGCTTTTTCGATATCGAAGTCCCCACCAATATTTGTACCAATCGCCGTAATAATTGTACGAACTTCATCATTTGATAAAATCTTATCTAAGCGTGCCTTTTCAACATTAATAATTTTACCCTTCAGCGGTAAAATTGCTTGAAAATGACGATCGCGTCCTTGTTTTGCAGATCCACCCGCAGAGTCACCCTCTACGATATAAATTTCACTAATTGCTGGATCTTTAGAAGAACAATCTGCCAATTTCCCTGGTAAACTTGAAACTTCTAAAGCACTCTTTCGGCGAGTTAGCTCACGAGCCTTTTTAGCTGCTACACGCGCACGTGCTGCCATCGTTCCTTTATCTACAACCTTACGTGCAACATTGGGATTTTCCAGTAAGAATTTTTCAAAAGCCTCAGAGAATACTGACTCCGTAATCGTTCTCGCTTCACTATTTCCAAGTTTCGTCTTCGTTTGCCCTTCAAATTGTGGATTTGGATGTTTAATTGACACAATTGCTGTTAAACCTTCACGAACATCTTCACCAGTCAAATTACTATCCGCATCTTTTAAGATATTATTTTTACGACCATAATCGTTAATCACACGTGTTAAGGCAGTTTTAAATCCTACTTCATGTGTACCACCTTCATACGTATGAATATTATTTGTAAATGAGTAAATATGATTTGTATATCCTTCGTTATATTGAAGCGCAACTTCAACTTGAATACCATCTTTTGAACCTTCTACATATACAGGCTCTTCATGAATTGGTTGTTTTGAACGATTTAAATGTTCAACATATGATTTAATTCCACCTTCATAGTGGAACTCTTTCTTTTGCTTATGTTCACGTTTATCTTCAATTGTTAATTTAATATTACGATTTAAAAACGCCAACTCACGCATACGAGTCGCTAGCGTATCGAATTCATATTCTGTCGTCTCTTTAAAAATTTCTGGATCCGGTTTAAAGCGAGTTATTGTTCCAGTCTTATCTGTATCACCGATGACCTTTAAATCTGCAACCGGAATACCTCTTTCGTATTTTTGGTAATGGATTTTGCCGTCACGATGTACAAATACTTCTAATTCCGTTGATAAGGCATTTACAACAGATGCACCAACACCGTGCAAACCACCAGAAACTTTATAACCGCCACCGCCAAATTTACCACCAGCGTGGAGGACAGTCATAATAACCTCTACTGCAGGACGTCCCATTTTTTCTTGTATACCAACTGGAATACCACGTCCATTATCCGTTACAAGAATACTATTATCTTCTTCGATACTAACGTTAATTTCATCGCAATATCCTGCTAACGCTTCATCGATACTATTATCGACAATCTCCCATACAAGGTGGTGAAGTCCCTTCCCACTCGTAGATCCAATATACATACCCGGACGTTTCCGAACTGCCTCTAGTCCTTCAAGTACCTGTATCTGACTTTCATCATATGCATTTTCTTGCATTTGTTTTTGTTCCATTGACACAAAGATCACCTACTTTTCCATTTAAACAGGGGTTTATGCCCTATCTATTTCACAATCTACCGTGCCGTTCGTTACATGAATTGTTTTCGCATCTTTTAATGTTTCGTGTTCAATTCCGTCGACACTCGTCGTTGTAACAAATGTTTGCACCTTTCCTTGAATTGTATTTAACAGATGTGATTGACGATAATCGTCTAATTCTGATAAAACATCATCCAGTAAAAGGATTGGATATTCTTTAACCTCTGAATAAATTAATTCAATTTCAGCTAATTTTAGGGATAGTGCGGTCGTTCGTTGTTGTCCTTGCGAACCAAAGACTTGAACATTTTTACTATTAACGAAGAATTGTAAATCATCACGATGAGGACCAATTAAAGTCGTACCACGGAAAATTTCACGTTGTTTCACAGATTGAAAACTTTCATAGTATACTTCTTTTATTTTCGACAAATCCATTGATTCTGATACATCTACACTTGGTTTATAGACAATTTCTAACTCTTCTAATCCACGACTTATACCGCGATGAATTGGAGCTGCCCATTCCTGTAGCAAATGCAAAAATTCAAAACGTTTTTGCAGTATTTTTGCACCGTGCTCAATTAGTTGAAGTGTAAATACATCCAACATCGTTTCCTCATTCTTACTATTCCCTTGCATTTTTTTCAACAAGTGATTTCGTTGCGTGAGCACCTTTTGATATTGACTTAATTCATACAAATATACAGGAGCTATTTGTCCTAATTCCATATCTAAAAAGCGTCTTCTTACTTGAGGGCTTCCTTTTACAAGATTTAAATCTTCTGGGGCAAACATGACAACGTTCATCACGCCAATATATTGACTTAACTTTTGTTGTTCAAGTTGATTTAATTTTGCCTTTTTACCTTTTTTCGAAATATTTAATTCCAAAGACAAAGAACTGTTTCTTTTTTGTAATTTCCCTTTTATTTGACCAAACTCTTCATCCCAGCGGATAAGTTCGCGATCATTAGAGGTTCTATGAGATTTCGCCATCGCTAAAACATAAATAGCTTCCATCAAGTTTGTTTTCCCTTGTGCATTTTCGCCGATAATTACATTTACCTTATCTTCAAAGGAAAGCTCTAATTTTTCATAATTGCGATAGTTTTTTAATTGTATTTCTGAAATAAACAAAGGGCTCCCCCTTTATGCCTGAACTTGGAAAGTTCCGCTTCCTGGAATTTCAATAACATCATTCGCATATAGCTTGCGACCTCTTCTATTTTCAAGTTCGTTGTTCACGTACACTTCATATTCTTGTAAAAACCATTTTACAGCGCCACCTGTATCAATTACATCAGCTAACTTTAAAAATTGTCCTAGTGTAATATACTCTGTTGAAATTTTAATATGTTTCATAAAATCGCTCACTTTCTGAAAGTGTTCATTCTTTCATTGTACTAAATAAACTAACATTAGGAAAGTAATACCCAAAAATCAAATAAGGGCCACTAGCATCTTTAAACTAGCAACCCTTATTCCTTACCTAGTAAGTACGAACTGGTAAAATTAATTGAATAATTGAATCATCATTTACTGTACGAATTAAGAACGGTCTCATTGCCCCAGTAAAACTAACTTTAATCTCTGTACTATCCAAAGCTTTCAATGCATCCATCATATATTTTGCACTAAAAGATATTTTTAACTCTTCTCCATCTACTTTTTCACATTGTACTTCTTCAACAACTTTTCCGATTTCTGGTGAATTCGAAGAAATCTCTAGCATTTCTTGCTCTAAAGTTGATAATTTGACAACGTTATTGCGGCCATCTCTCGCTAATAGTGAAGCACGATCAATTGCTTGTAGGAATTCTTTTGTATTCACAAAAATATCCGTTTTACTCTCTGCTGGAATTAAACGTGTTGTATCTGGATAATTTCCTTCTAACAATCTTGAGAAGAATAATAAATGTTTTGTACGGAATAATACTTGATACTCCGTAATAACGATATCCACCATTTCTTCAGACTCATCTAGAATCTTACTTAATTCATTTAAGCTCTTACCTGGGATAACAACATTAGCTTGAAATTCATCTGCAATATTATGTCCTTCGATTTTCGCTTTTCGAAGTGCTAGTCTATGACTATCTGTTGCAATACAAGTTAACTCGCTGTTATATACCTTCCAGTTTACACCTGTCAAGATCGGTCTTGTTTCAGAAGTAGAAACTGCAAATACAGTTTGTCTGATCATATGCTTAAGTAAATCTGTTGGTATCTTAAATACATGATGTTCTTCAATCTGTGGTAATAACGGATATTCTGCAGAATCTAAACCATTTAAGTTAAATTCTGATTTTCCAGATTTTATTTTTGTCATAAAATGATTTTCCACAGAAATTTCGACAGTATCTTTAGGTAGTTTTTTTACAATCTCACTAAAATATTTTGCTTGTAAAACAATGCTTCCTGATTGAGCTATTTCTACGATTTCTTTTCCATTTTCTTCGACTGGAATAAACGATTCAATAGAAATATCAGCATCGCTTCCTGTTAATGTAACCCCTTCTTCAGTAGCTACAACTTTAATTCCTGTAAGGATAGGGATTGTTGTACGAGAAGAAACTGCCTTCATTACATCTTGTACACCTCTTACAAGATAGTCTTTTTGTATTGTAAAACGCATAAAGAAAAACCTCCGGTAAGTATAAGATTTTATTTAATTAATAAAGATAAAAAAATAGTAGTAATAGTAATAGGGCTTGTGGATATGTGGATAACCCCTTTGAAGGATGTAAAAACAGTCTATCTACATGTGGATAGACTGTGCGTAAAACAAGGTAAGTTATTCACACTATTCAGCTACTACTTTAAAATACCATTAATTTCTTCAACTTGCTTTTGTAATTGCGTATCGGTTTTTAGTAGTTTAGAAATTTTTTCATGGGCATGGATAACTGTTGTATGATCACGTCCACCAAATTCTTCACCTATTTTTGGTAAAGAGGAATCCGTAAGTTCGCGTGATAAATACATTGCAATTTGGCGAGGAAACGCAACTGATTTTGTGCGTTTTTTCGCTTTAAAATCTTCTAATTTTACTTGATAAACGTCTCCGACAGCTTTTTGAATATCATAAATAGAGATAATTTTCGGCTTAGAATTTGGAATAATATCTTTAAGTGCTTCAGCTGCTAAATCAGCATTAATATCTTTATTAATTAAAGATGAATAAGCTACAACTCGGATAAGTGCACCTTCTAATTCACGAATATTTGAATCAATTTGATTTGCGATATAAAGCATAACTTCATTTGGTATATCAAGCCCTTCAGCTTTTGCCTTTTTGCGTAAAATTGCAATTCGTGTCTCTAAATCTGGCGGCGTAATATCTGTAATAAGTCCCCATTCAAAGCGAGAACGAAGACGATCTTCTAAAGTTGGAATTTCTTTTGGTGGTCGATCACTAGAAATTACAATTTGTTTACTTTCTTCGTGTAATGCATTAAATGTATGGAAAAACTCTTCTTGAGTTTGTTCTTTTCCAGCAAGAAATTGAATATCATCTATCAATAAAACATCTACGTTGCGATATTTATTGCGAAAATCAACAGCTTTATTATCACGAATAGAGTTAATAAATTCATTCGTGAATTTTTCTGATGATAAATATACAACTTTTGCATTTGGATTATGTTCAATTACATAATGACCAATTGCGTGCATTAAATGCGTCTTTCCAAGCCCAACTCCCCCGTAAATAAAGAGTGGATTATACGCTTTAGCTGGCGCCTCGGCTACAGCTAATGAAGCTGCATGGGCAAAACGGTTACCAGAGCCGATAACAAATGTATCAAATGTATATTTTGGATTTAACATGCTCTGTGGTAAATGAGCTGAATCATCTTGTGCTGGATTCCGCTTAACTGGAGGAAGATCAATGTCCTCTTCCGATTGACTTTGGGGAATAATAAAGCGAATTGCTAATTTTGCCCCTGTTAAATCGTATAGTGTTTCCGAAATTAGTTCTGAGTAATGAGATTCTAGCCAGTCACGAGCAAATTCATTTGGAGCTGTAATCGTTAATACGTCTTTCTTCAAGTTATGAGCCGTTGTTGATTTTAACCATGTTTCATAACTAGGCTTGCTTACCTTTTTTTCTAATTCTTTTAAGGCACTATTCCATAAATCAGAGATATTTTCCAAAGGTGTCCCTCCTTTACTAAGATGGTAAAAGAATAAGGTTGCGCAACAAATGTACAACCTTATAAATATAAAATGTATATTTATACGAAACGTATTTTAAAACCTAAAAACGTCGTTTGTATATGAGATAGGGTTTTCGACAAAAAAAGCAAATGTGGACAACTATTTACCCACATGTGATTAAAACTGTCCACATGTTATACACAAATTGTGGATAAGATAAAGGTGTGGAAAACTTATTCAAAGTGAAAACACAACTATAATATCAAAAAAAAGTGGCTATAGCAATGAATTTAAGAAAGTTATCCACAAAATCAATACCTTGTGGAATAAACTTGTCCACAACACGATATACTGTGTAAAAGTGGGAAAAAAGTTTGTGGATATAAAAAACGTGAAAAAACATTTATCCACAAGGAAATATAGATGCTGTGAAAAAGTATGTGAATAGGTTCAAAATGAATATTTGATGAAAATTTCTAGAACCATTGACATTTTCCTAGTTAATTAACTATAATTTATAGGACTGTCTTTAACAGATATTCCTCAGGGAGGTGTCATATAATGAAAAGAACTTACCAACCAAATAAACGTAAGCGCAGCAAAGTACATGGTTTCCGCAGCCGTATGAGCACAGCGAACGGACGTAAAGTGCTAGCAGCTCGTCGTCGTAAAGGAAGAAAAGTATTATCTGCGTAGACCACTGATCGTTCAGTGGTCTTTTTTTCTAATAATAGTGAATTTCCGCTGATGAAATACAGGAGTGTCAATTGATATGAAGAAAAAACATCGTATAAAGAAGAATGATGAATTCCAGGCGGTTTTTCAAAAAGGAAAATCAAATGCGAATCGTCAGTTTGTTGTATACCAATTAGATAAAGAAGAACAGCCAAACTTTCGCATCGGCCTTTCTGTTAGCAAGAAAATAGGAAATGCAGTAGTTCGTAATCGAATTAAGCGCATGGTCCGTCAGGCTATTACAGAGTTAAAAGATGAGATAGATTCTGGAAAAGATTTTGTTATAATAGCAAGGAAGCCTTGTGCAGAGATGACATATGAAGAAGTAAAGAAAAGCTTAATTCATGTCTTTAAACGCTCTGGTATGAAAAGAATAAAAAAGTAGCGTAAGGAAATGAATTACACTATATACATACCGATACAAGGAGGAGTAGGCTTTGAAAAAGAAATTAGGTTTACTAGCCATGGTCGTTGCATTAATGGCGATTGCCACCGGTTGTAGTGAAACGGGTCAGCCGATTACATCGAAAAGTACTGGGATTTGGAATGAATATTTCGTATATCCGCTTTCTCAGTTAATCACGTATTTTGCCGACTTATTTAACAGTAATTACGGTTTAGCAATTGTTATTACAACTCTTATCATTCGTTTTGCATTATTACCATTAATGATTAAACAAACGAAGAGTACAAAGGCAATGCAAGCGTTACAACCAGAAATGGTGAAGTTAAAAGAGAAATATAGTTCTAAAGATCAAGCAACACAGCAAAAACTACAACAAGAAATGATGCAGTTATATCAAAAGAATGGTGTAAATCCATTGGCAGGATGTTTACCGATATTTGTTCAGATGCCTATTTTATTCGCGTTTTATCATGCGATTATGAGAACAACAGCAATTAGTGAACATACATTTTTATGGTTTGATTTAGGACAGGCAGATCCGTTCTATATCTTACCAGTTGTTGCGGCAATTACGACATTTATTCAGCAAAAGCTTGCAATGGCAGGAACAGCTGGTCAAAATCCGCAAATGGCAATGATGCTTTGGCTTATGCCGATTATGATTTTAATCTTTGCAATTAACTTCCCAGCTGCATTATCACTTTACTGGGTTGTTGGTAATATCTTTGGTATTGCTCAAATGTACTTTATCAAAGGGCCAGAGATTAAGGCTAACAAAGCTGGAGGCTCAAGCAAGTGAGTATAATTACTGCTAAAGGACAAACAGTCGAGCTGGCAGTAGAGGATGCTTTAAGGCAATTAAACACATCAAAAGATCGAGTAGATATAAATATTGTCGATGAGGGTAAAAGAGGGTTCTTAGGTTTATTTGGGAATCGTCCTGCAGTAGTAGAAGTTGTATTGAAGAAAGATCCAATTCAGGAATGTGAAGAATATTTAAGAAATGTTATTCACAATATGGGTGTGGAAGTTGAAATTAGTAAAATTGTAAAAGGACGCGAGATCGAATTTACAATTTCTGGTGATGATGTAAGAGTTTTAATTGGAAAAAGAGGTAATACATTGAACTCTTTACAGTATTTAACAAAACTTGTCGCGAATCGTAACACGAAGCAGTATATCGGTATTACACTAGATGCTGAAAATTATCGTAGTAAAAGAAAAAGTACGTTAGAATCACTTTCTTATCGATTAGCGAAACAAGTATCTAATACGAAAAAAAGAGTTATTTTAGAACCGATGCCATCTTTTGAACGAAAAATTATTCATCAGGCATTATCAAATCATCAAGGTATCAAAACAACTTCTGAAGGAAATGAACCACATCGGCATGTTGTAATATCTCCTAAATGACCGGTTGCTCAAATGAGTGCCGGTTTTTTTGAGCGAAAAATAGATGTGGATAACTAAAAAACACTAAACTTATCCACTGTGAATAAGTTTAGTGTTTTTTACATGGGGATATAATAAAATGAGTTATTCTTCTTTTGTAGATAGGTTCGTTATGGTATCCTAATAATTTAGTGAAAGAAATAATCATGTTGAAATAGAGATAAATAAGCAAGTGAGGTGAAAGGACATGGAATTTGATACAATTGCTGCGATTTCCACAGCGCTTGGAGAGGGTGCAATTGCCATTGTTCGAGTAAGTGGGGATGATGCGGTTGAGAAAGTTGACCGTATTTTTAAAGGGAAGGATTTAACAGAGGTTTCTTCTCATACTATTCATTATGGTCATATCGTTGATTTAGATACAAATCAAGTTATTGAAGAAGTTATGGTGTCTATTATGCGCGCACCGAGGACTTTTACACGTGAAAATATAGTGGAAATTAACTGTCATGGCGGACTTGTTTCAGTAAATAAAGTATTGCAACTTATTCTAGCGCAAGGAGTACGATTGGCAGAACCGGGCGAATTTACAAAACGTGCTTTTTTAAATGGACGTATCGATTTATCACAAGCAGAAGCTGTTATGGATTTGATTCGAGCAAAAACAGATCGTGCGATGAATGTAGCAATTAATCAAATGGAAGGGCGATTATCTAAATTAATTGGTCGCTTACGTCAAGAAATATTAGAAACATTAGCTCATGTTGAGGTAAATATAGATTATCCAGAATACGATGATGTAGAAGAGATGACACATAATATTTTAATTGAGAAAGCAACGCATGTTCGTTCGGAAATCGAAAAAATATTAGAAACATCAAAACAAGGGAAAATTTTACGTGAAGGTATTGCTACAGCAATTATCGGTAGGCCTAATGTTGGGAAATCATCGTTATTAAATAGCCTTGTTCAGGAGAAAAAAGCAATTGTAACTGATATTGCAGGAACAACTCGTGATGTTATTGAAGAGTACGTTAATGTGCGTGGCGTACCTCTTAAACTTATAGATACAGCCGGTATTCGTGAGACAGAAGATGTTGTTGAACGAATTGGTGTGGAGCGTTCAAAAGAAATGATGAGCCAAGCAGATTTAGTATTAGTTGTTGTCAACTATAGCGAGGCTTTAACAAATGAGGATGAAGATCTATTCCATGCGGTACAAGGAAAAGACTTTATTGTTATTGTGAATAAGACTGATTTACCGCAAGCGATTGATATGGAACGTGTTACAGAGTTAGCCGAGGGAAATCGTGTTATTACAACATCCTTAATTGAGGAACAAGGAATAGATGAACTCGAAAAGGCAATAGCTGATTTATTCTTTGAAGGAACAATCGATTCTGCAGATATGACATATGTTTCTAATGCGAGACATATTGGATTATTAACACAAGCGGGACAAACAATCGGTGATGCAATTGAGGCAATAGAAAATGGTGTACCAATTGATATGGTGCAAATTGATTTAACAAGAACGTGGGAAATACTTGGTGAAATTACTGGTGACACAGTCCATGAAAGCCTAATTGACCAGTTGTTCTCTCAATTTTGTTTAGGAAAATAATATAGTGATGTTTTAGAAAGATAGAGATTATTAGGAGGAATAAACAATGGGATACAATGCCGGTTCATACGATGTCATAGTAATCGGTGCAGGTCATGCAGGATGTGAAGCTGGTCTTGCGGCAGCACGAATGGGCTCAAAAACATTAATGTTAACAATTAACTTAGATATGGTAGCATTCATGCCATGTAACCCTTCTGTTGGTGGACCAGCAAAAGGGATTGTTGTTCGTGAAATTGATGCATTAGGCGGAGAAATGGGACGTAATATTGATAAAACTCATATTCAAATGCGTATGCTAAATACAGGTAAGGGTCCAGCTGTACGTGCACTTCGAGCGCAAGCTGATAAATTCTCTTACCAACATGAATTGAAGAAAACAATTGAAGAAACACCAAACTTAACGTTGTTCCAAGGAATGGTAGAGCGTTTAATCGTTGAAGAAGGTATATGTAAAGGGGTAGTTACACAAGCTGGTGCAGAATATACAGCGAAAACCGTTGTAATTACGACTGGAACATTTTTACGTGGCGAGATTATCATGGGCGATTTAAAATATTCAAGCGGTCCAAATAATCAACAACCGTCTATTACATTATCTGAGCATTTAGAGGAGCTTGGATTTGATCTTGTTAGATTTAAAACAGGGACACCTCCGCGTGTAAACAGTAATACAATTGACTACAGTAAAACAGAAATTCAACCAGGTGATGATAAGCCACGTTCGTTCTCTTTTGAAACAACGAAATTTATTATGGATCAAATTCCATGTTGGTTGACATATACAAGTACAGAAACACACCGTTTAATAGATGAAAATTTACATCGTTCAGCTATGTATTCTGGTATGATTAAAGGAACAGGCCCTAGGTACTGTCCTTCTATTGAAGACAAAGTAGTAAGATTTAATGATAAACCACGTCATCAAATTTTCTTAGAGCCAGAAGGGCGTAATACACAAGAAGTATATGTACAAGGTTTATCCACAAGCCTACCAGAAGATGTACAACGTGATATGCTTAGAACAATCCCAGGCCTAGAAAATGTTGAAATGATGCGCACAGGTTATGCAATTGAATATGATGCAATTGTGCCAACACAACTATGGCCAACACTTGAAACGAAAAAGATTAAAAATTTATATACAGCAGGACAAATTAATGGAACTTCTGGTTACGAAGAGGCGGCAGGACAAGGGCTTATGGCTGGGATTAATGCAGCATGCCGTTCTTTAGGTAAAAAAGAAGTTGTTTTAGGCCGCGAGGATGCTTATATTGGTGTCTTAATTGATGATCTTGTAACGAAAGGTACAAATGAACCATATCGTTTATTAACGTCTCGTGCAGAATACCGTCTATTATTACGCCACGATAATGCTGATCTTCGTTTAACTGAAGTTGGTCGTGAAATTGGATTAATTAAAGAAGAGCGATATGAGCGATTTACAAATAAAAAATTACAAATTGAACAGGAAAAGGAACGTTTAAGCAGCATTATTATTAAACCACGTCCTGAAGTTCAAGAATTAATTCGCAATATTGGCGGAAGTGAATTGAAAGATGGAATACGTGCAAGTGACTTATTACGTCGTCCAGAGATGACATATGAGCATATTCATCTTTTAGTACCAAGTGAAGTAGAATTAAGTGATGAAGTTACAGAACAAGTTGAAATTCAGATTAAGTACGAAGGATATATTGAAAAATCTTTACAGCAAGTAGAGCGTATGAAGAAAATGGAGAGTAAAAAAATCCCTGTAGATATTGATTATGACGCGATTTCTAGCCTTGCTTCAGAAGCTAGACAGAAATTGAAAGATGTTCGTCCACTTTCAATGGGGCAGGCTTCACGTATTTCTGGCGTAAATCCAGCGGATATTTCCATTTTACTTGTGTATATAGAACAAGGAAAAATTGCGCGCGTATCGAACCAATAACATAGTAAGGAGATATTGCTAGATGAACATAGAACAATTTCAATCTATGCTAGAAGAGAAGGGAATCACCCTCTCTTCTAGACAGTTAGAGCAGTTCAAAATCTACTTTGAAACATTAGTAGAGTGGAATGAAAAAATGAACTTAACGGCTATTACAGAAAAAGAAGAAGTATACTTAAAACACTTTTTTGATTCCATTACAGCTGCTTTTTATTATGATTTTTCAAAACCATTCTCAATTTGTGATGTTGGTGCAGGAGCTGGATTCCCAAGTATTCCTTTAAAAATCTGTTTCCCGCACTTAAAAGTAACAATTGTAGATTCATTGCAAAAACGTATTAATTTCTTAAATCACTTAGCACAAAAGTTAGAATTAAGTGATGTTGCATTTTGTCACGATCGTGCTGAAACATTTGGGAAAAAAGAAGGTGTACGTGAATCATATGATATTGTAATGGCACGTGCAGTTGCGCGTCTTTCTGTATTAAGTGAGCTATGTTTACCACTTGTAAAAGTTGGAGGAACATTCATTGCAATGAAAGGTGCAGCAGCAAACGAAGAAATTGAAAATGGCAAGTATGCTTTAGAGGTGCTAGGCGGAGAGTTAAAAGAGATGTCTACGTTCCAATTACCGTTTGAAGAGAGTGAACGTAATATTTTATTAATCGAGAAAAAGCGCAAGACACCAAAGAAATATCCACGCAAACCGGGGACACCCAATAAATTACCTATTGAAAAATAAATCTTATTAGACGTAAGATTAAATTATATAAATGAAAACGTAAATGTTTCATAGGAAACATTTTATGGAGAATAGTCAATAGGCCTAAAAGGTGGTGGAATATGTATGAAAAATACGTTTTCTCGTTTATTTGGCTTTGGAGATAAAGAGAGCGAATTCGAATTACAAGACGAAAGCCATGAAGAGATAGATAAAAAGGTATATGAGGAAATACAAGAAATTCCGATAGTAAATATTACCCCTAACCGTTATCAACCAAGAACAGTTTTTGATGATGCGCGTATTGATGAGCTAGCATTAACGATTCGTACACATGGACTTATTCAGCCGATTGTTGTAAGGCAATATGAGGACGATAAGTACGAGATTATTGCTGGAGAAAGACGTTTTCGCGCGGCAACAAAGTTAGGTTGGGAAAAGGTTCCTGCAATTATAAAGAACTTAAATGATACAGAGACAGCTTCTGTAGCTTTAATTGAAAACTTGCAACGTGAGGAACTAACGGCAATCGAGGAAGCTGTGGCATATCAAAAGCTGATTGAGTTACATAATTTAACACAAGAAGCATTGGCACAACGACTTGGAAAAGGACAATCTACAATCGCAAACAAGTTGCGATTGTTAAAGTTGCCTGAAGAAATAAAAAGTGCATTATTAGAAAAAAGCATTACAGAACGTCATGCCCGCGCTCTCATTCCTTTAAAAAATGAGGAATTACAACTGAAGGTTTTACAGGAAATTGTGGAGAAGCAACTGAATGTAAAGCAAACAGAAGAACGAATTGCGAAGTTACTAGAGGAAGCAAAACCGAAGCGTAAGGCAAAGCAAAAAGCAGTAAGTCGAGATACGAGGATTGCTATGAATACAATTAGACAATCTTTACAAATGGTTACTGAAAGTGGTTTAAATGTTAATTCTGAGGAAGAAGAATTTGATGAGTACTATCAAATTACAATTAAAATTCCAAAGAAAAAATAATAATGACGTGTTAGAGACCTTATCCTATTGGAGAGGTCTCTTTTACTATATTTTCTTGTTAAATGAAGAAGGAGTTTAGAAATAAATTTTGAAGTTTAATAAAGGACGTAAAAGAAAAAGTTTTATTTCATGTTACAATAAACGTAATTGTTACTAGAATAAGATAGAAAGGTTGAAAGTAGGTGACATCATGGGAAAAATCATTGCTATTGCTAATCAAAAAGGCGGTGTTGGAAAAACCACAACATCTGTTAATTTAGGGGCTGGATTGGCGCAAGTAGGTAAAAAAGTCCTTCTTGTAGATATTGATGCTCAAGGAAATGCAACGACTGGTGTGGGAATTGAAAAATCTGAATTAGATCAATGTATTTACAACGTTCTTGTGGAAGATGCAGATGTTCAAGGGGTTATACAGAAAACCGCAACTGAAAACTTAGATGTTCTACCCGCTACAATTCAATTGGCTGGTGCTGAAATTGAATTGGTACCGACTATTTCCCGGGAAGTACGTTTGCAAAGAGCATTACAGCCAGTTCGTGATGAATATGATTATATTATTATCGACTGTCCCCCGTCTTTAGGGTTATTAACGATTAATGCATTAACAGCAGCAGATTCTGTTATTATTCCTGTACAGTGTGAATATTATGCACTAGAAGGGTTAAGTCAGCTATTAAATACAGTTCGACTTGTACAAAAACATTTAAATAAAAATTTAGCAATTCAAGGCGTATTGTTAACAATGTTGGATGCTCGTACAAATTTAGGGATCCAAGTTATAGATGAAGTGAAAAAGTATTTTAGGGATAAAGTATATCGCTCGATTATTCCGCGTAATGTACGCTTGAGCGAGGCTCCAAGTCATGGGAAACCTATTATGCAGTATGACGCTAAATCAAGAGGAGCAGAAGTATATATAGATTTAGCAGAGGAAGTGATTGCAGGTGGCTAAAGGATTAGGAAGAGGAATTAATGTGTTTTTTCCTGATTTAGATGTGAAAGAAGAGGAAACAATTCAGGAGATTCTTGTAACTGAATTAAGGCCAAATCCATATCAACCGCGTAAACACTTTAATAAAGAGGCTATTCAGGAATTAGCAATTTCGATTAAGGAACACGGTATTCTACAACCATTAATTGCTAGGAAGAGTATTAAAGGATATGAAATCGTTGCAGGTGAAAGACGATTTCGTGCTGCAAAAGAGGCTGGTTTAGAAAAGGTACCTGCGGTTGTAAGACAATTAACTGAACAGCAAATGATGGAATTTGCTTTGTTAGAAAACTTACAACGAGAAGATTTAAATCCTATGGAAGAGGCAATGGCATACCAGATGTTAATGAATGAGCTAAATGTAACGCAAGAGCAATTAGCGAAACGTCTTGGCAAAAGCAGACCTTACATTGCAAATTATACTCGGTTATTAAGCCTCCCTTCGTTCGTCCAAGATATGATTGCAAATGGTCAACTTTCAATGGCTCATGGGAGAACTTTACTTACGATTAAAGACGAAGAACAATTGAAGTCCTTATTGAACCGCATTGAAAAAGAAGGATTAAATGTTCGTCAATTAGAGAAAATCGTCCAAGAGATTAATCAACACGTTTCACGTGAAACAAAAAAAGTGAAAAAAGAGCGAAATATATTTTTCGTAGAACGTGAAACGTTCTTAAGAGAAAAGTTTGGCACAGATGTGAAAATTAAAGAGACGAAAAAAGAAAAAGGTAAAATCGAAATTGAATTTTTTAATAAAGAAGATTTAAATCGTATTTTAGAACTATTAGCACAGAAAAATTAAAAAGCAAACCATCTTATTATTTATAGATGGTTTGCTTTTTTTAATGCGGATAATTTTTGATCCGTCTCTTTTATACTTTGTGCGATTACATCAGCCATTTTCATGACTAAACTTAATCTTGTATTTTGAAGAACGAAAAACTCCATAAACCCATTTAGATTGACGATGCCGTGTATATGCAGATCACCAACTGCAGGTAATTTCTTATTCATAGCAGCACCAGGTTTACTAGGTCCCTTTCCAGTAGTGATTGACCCAATATTTTGGGACTTTCCTAAACATGCATCAACAGCAATTATAAATGCAGCAGGATGTTCTTTCTGTATATTCTGAATTTTTTCTTCTAAATTTAGTGCATGTACTGGCTCATCTAGTGTACCGAATATTTGGAGGTTTTTGATGTCTATTTGTTCAAGTTTTGTACCAACTAACGGACCGAGTGCGTCACCTGTAGAACGATCTGTTCCGATACAAACGAGAATGAGTGGTATATTAGTTTTAATAGGAATATGAGTAAGTAAGAAATTACTGATTATCTCAGAGGCTTCTAGATCTTGGTGCATAACGTTTTGAGTTTCTTTCTCAAAAAATGGTAAGCGAAAACTTCCAATATTCATGAAGCACCCATCCTTTTAATAAATTTTCAATATATGTTATATGGTGAGAAAAATGGAAAGCTATAAGTGCATAATTTTTGCAAAATGTGAATGAAAACGGAAATAATAGTACTAGTATATATATATTCGTTCCATTTTATACCTGAATGGCGGGGATAAAATAGGATTAAAATCATAAAATTTTTTCAGCAATTAGAGGACTTCTGATACAATAATAAGGATAACTAAAAAGAAATTTTAGCTAGAGAGGTAGAGGGACATGGATTTATTAACGAAGTGGTTTAATTCTACGAAACAGTATTTATTAGATGCTGATCGTTGGGCTCATATTGGAGTTGCGACATTAAAAATATGTATTATTTTAACAATTGGTGCAGTTGTTGTGCGAATTGCAAGAGCGGTTGTACGAAATGCGTTTCGTATGGGGAGTCGTTCTCCAATTCAAATTTCAGAACGTCGTACGGTTACAGTGGCGAAATTACTTGAAAATATTGTAGCGTACGTTGTTATGTTCATTATGCTAATTGCGATTTTAGGTGTGTTTGATATTAATGCATCAGGTTTATTAGCGGGTGCCGGGGTAATTGGTTTAGCAGTCGGATTTGGTGCTCAAAGTTTAGTGAAAGACGTTATTACAGGTTTATTTATTTTGCTAGAAGATCAGTTTTCAGTTGGCGATTATGTTAAAATCGGTCAATTTGAAGGAGTCGTTTTAGAAATTGGACTTCGTACAACGAAAGTAAAGAGTTGGACAGGTGAAATTCATACTTTACCAAATGGAAGTATTATTCAAGTTACTAACTACTCAGTTAGTAATAGTGTAGCGTTTGTTGATGTATCTATTTCATATGAGGCTGATATTGCGAAAGCAGAACAGGTTATTGAAGATTTATTAGTAGAGTTACCTTCAAAGTATGAAAAAATGGTAACAACACCTCAATTATTAGGTGTGCAAACGTTAGCTGCATCAGAAGTTATATTACGCGTTATCGCTGAAGTAGAGCCGATGCAACATGCAGTTATTGCAAGGGCACTTCGTAAAGAGATTAAAAATCGTCTTGATTTACATGGAATTGAAATTCCATATCCACGTATGGTTTTATACAATCGTGAAGAATTGGTTAGTGGAAAAGCAATTTAGTATGGAGAGGAGTTTGAAGAGTGGAGCAAAAGGAATATAACTTGTACGATGTTGTGGAAATGAAGAAAGCACATCCATGTGGCGAGAATCGTTGGAAAATTATTCGTATGGGAATGGATATCCGTATTAAGTGCGAGGGATGTGACCATTCAGTAATGATTACTCGAAGAGAGTTTGATCGTAAGGTGAAAAAAATACTTGTGAAGCACGAAGAATAGAGGGAGAGTAACAGTTACAGTAGGTAACTGTTACTTTTTTTCGTTTGGCGGAAACTTGTCATTTTTTTCGTTACTATCTATAATGATGAAAGATTGAGACATAGGAGTGAAAAATATGGGATTAACGGCTGGGATTGTTGGATTACCTAACGTAGGTAAGTCCACTTTATTTAATGCAATTACACAAGCAGGAGCAGAATCTGCAAACTATCCATTCTGTACAATTGATCCAAACGTAGGGATTGTAGAAGTACCAGATGAGCGTTTAAATAAATTAACGGAATTAGTAGAACCGAAAAAGACTGTTCCGACTGTATTTGAGTTTACTGATATTGCAGGTATTGTAAAAGGTGCTAGTAAAGGTGAAGGTTTAGGAAATAAATTCTTATCTCACATTCGTCAAGTAGATGCAATTTGCCAAGTTGTTCGTTGTTTTGAAGACGAAAATATTACGCACGTTTCAGGGAAAGTAGATCCAATTGATGATATCGAAACAATCAACTTAGAGCTAATTTTAGCGGACTTAGAGTCTGTTGATAAGCGTATCGAGCGTGTTGCGAAATTAGCAAGACAAAAAGATAAAGAAGCTGTATATGAGCATGAAATTTTAGTTCGTTTAAAAGAAGCTTTTGAAGAGGGGAAACCGGCTCGTACTGTTGAATTTACAGAAGAGCAGATGAAGATTGTTAAAGGCCTTCATTTACTTACAACAAAAGAAATGTTATACGTAGCGAACGTAAGTGAAGACGATGTTATCGATCCTTCGGAAAATAAATACGTACAAATGGTAAAAGAATTTGCAGAAAATGAAAATTCTCAAGTAATCGTTGTATGTGCAAAAATCGAATCAGAAATCGCTGAATTAGACGAGGAAGAGAAAAAAGTATTCCTTGAAGAACTAGGTATTGAAGAGTCTGGTTTAGATCAATTAATTCGTGCAGCATATGACCTATTAGGACTTGCTACTTACTTTACAGCTGGCGTTCAAGAAGTACGTGCTTGGACATTTAAACAAGGTATGAAGGCACCACAATGTGCTGGTGTTATTCATACAGACTTTGAGCGTGGATTTATTCGTGCAGAAACAGTTTCTTACGATGACTTAATGACAAACGGTTCTATGACAGCTGCAAAAGAAGCTGGAAAAGTACGTTTAGAAGGAAAAGAGTATATCGTAAAAGACGGAGATGTTATGCACTTCCGTTTTAACGTTTAATCTAATATTTCCTAGGAAAAATAAAGATATGAGCTTGGCGAATATATTATATGTTTGCCAAGTTTTTTATGTATTGGTGAGTTGATTCATATAACTTACTATGATATAATCTAAACTCGTGAGTAATTACTATAAATTAATTGCTCCTTGCCCATTATGGGCCGTTTAGACCAAAAGGAGGTGAAAGTGTAATGAGAAAGTACGAAATTATGTACATCATTCGTCCTGGCGTTGAAGAAGAAGCTCAAAAAGCTTTAGTTGAACGTTTTGCAGGTGTTTTAACAAACAATGGTGCAGAAATCATTAACACGAAAGAGTGGGGTAAGCGTCGTTTAGCTTACGAAATCAACGACTTACGTGAAGGTTTCTACATGATCTTAAACGTGAACTCTAACGCAGAAGCGATTAACGAATTCGACCGTTTAGCTAAGATCAACGAAGACATCCTTCGTCATATCGTTGTTAAAGAAGAAGAAAAATAATTGATATATAAGGGAGAGTGGTTCGATTGATGAATCGTGTTATCCTCGTTGGTCGTTTAACTAAGGACCCTGACTTACGTTACACGCCCAATGGTGTTGCAGTAGCTACTTTTACGTTAGCTGTGAATCGCGCATTTGCGAATCAACAAGGTGAGCGTGAAGCTGACTTTATTAATTGTGTAATATGGCGTAAACAAGCAGAAAACGTAGCAAATTATTTGAAAAAAGGAAGCTTAGCAGGCGTAGATGGACGTCTTCAAACTCGTAATTACGATGGACAAGACGGTAAACGTGTATATGTAACAGAAGTTCTTGCGGAAAGCGTACAATTTTTAGAGCCGCGTAATGGCGGTGGGGAGCAACGTGGTTCATTCAATCAGCAACCATCAGGAGCTGGTTTCGGTAACCAAGGCTCTAACCCATTTGGTCAATCTAGTAATTCAGGTAACCAAGGTAATCAAGGGAACTCTGGATTTACGAAGAATGACGATCCATTTTCAAATGTAGGTCAACCGATCGACATTTCCGACGACGATTTACCGTTCTAATACAGTAAATTTGTTAGTTTTAACAAAGAATGGAGGGAAATAGACATGGCAGGACGCAAAGGTGGACGTGCGAAACGTCGTAAGGTGTGTTTCTTCACAGCTAACGGCATCACTCGCATTGACTATAAAGATGTTGATTTATTAAAACGTTTCGTTTCTGAGCGTGGTAAAATTTTACCTCGTCGTGTAACAGGGACAAGCGCAAAATACCAACGCAAACTTACAGTTGCAATTAAACGTGCTCGTCAAATGGCACTTTTACCATATGTTGGTGAATAATAGCGTATGAAATGCACAGTAGAGTCCGACTCTACTGTGCATTTTGCTATGCTTTTCTTTTTTGAAAGAGAGGTTAAAATGTGAAACAAACAAAGTTTATTACAGAAGGCGCAGCATTATTAGCTATATATGCAATTTTATTGCTTATATCTATGTATGTTCCAATTTTAGGTACTGTTGTAACTTTTGCGTTGCCGTTACCATTTATACTATTAACGATAAGACATAAACTATCTAATGTGCTTGTGATTTTTGTAGTGGCACTTTTTGTTACTATTATTGTGAGTCAACCTATGAATTTAGTGAAGACAATTATGTTTGGATTGATAGGGATTGTTTTAGGGTATACGTATAAAACAAGAAAAAAGCCAGTGGAAATCTTAATAGCGGGGACGCTTGCATACTTAATTGGTTTTGTGCTTATTTATGTTGCGAGTATAAAGTTTTTCAACATAGATATAATGAAGCAGATGCAAAGTATGTTTAGTGAAAGTATGGTGCAAAGTGAAAAGATAGTAAGTGCTATAGGTATGCCGATTAGTAAGGAACAAAAAGAGTTACTTACACAAATGAATGATATATTACAATTGTTATTTCCAAGTATACTTGTTCTAGTTTCAGTATGTTTTTCTTGGATTACAGTGATAATATCAGGTAGTGTTTTGAAAAAGTTAAAACATGACATTATACCTTGGCCTAAATTTAAAGATCTACAATTACCAAAGAGTATTGTTTGGTATTACGTTATATTTATTTTGTTAGCAACTTTTATAAAAGTAGATCCAACATCATATTTACATATGGTATTTTCTAACCTATATGTCATATTTGCACTATTGCTTGTACTGCAAGGGCTGACATTCATTTCCTTTTTAGCGTATAGAAAAGGTTTTACAAAAGGGGTTTCTATTATTAGTTTTATTGTATGCATGTTTATTCCGATGCTGTTTCCTCTTGTGACAATCTTAGGTATAATTGACTTAGGGATTTCGTTGCGTTCTAAAATAGGGGAATAAAATAATATTCCTTATACTATTTTAATCTGTTTAACTAACTGGAAGGTGAGTTAGTTTTACTTTATAGGAGTTGTATACATGCCTGAATTTGATAAGAAACAGTGGTTTTTATATCCTGTTTATGTATTGGCATTTTTTGTGTTTGTGCTCATTTCAATTCTCTGTTATTTTCATTTAATTATGGGGATAGCTGCTTTTATCATTTTTTGTATCGTGTTCTTTATCGTTATACGATTTGAACTTAATTTTCAAAGGAATTTCGAAAAGCATACGACAGATATGATTACGAGGGTAAAGAAAGTCAGTAATGAAGCATTTAACCAAATGCCGATTGGTATTTTGTTATACAATAAGGATTACGGGATTGATTGGGCAAATCCTTATTTATCTTCATGCCTGGGACAGCATGCGTTAGCTGGATGGCACCTTTACGATGTATCAGAAACATTACTTCTTTTCATTAAAGGAGAAACTTCTGATGATATAGTCTCTTTAAATAATCGAAAGTTTCGTGTTTTTGTAAGGAAAGAAGAAAAGTTAATTTATTTCTTTGATGTAACGGAACAAACGGAAATCGAAAAGATGTATGAGGATCAACGCACTGTTTTAGCTGTAATTTATTTGGATAATTATGATGAAGTTACACAAGGATTAGATGATCAATTACGTACGAATATAACAAGTCTTGTGACATCGCGACTAAATGAATGGGCACTTAAGTATGGTGCGTATTTAAAACGTGCATCTTCAGAAAGATTCTTCGTTGTGCTAAATGAAAGTATTCTGACGCAGATGGAGAAAGGGAAATTTAGTATTTTAGATCAGGTGCGTGAAGAAACATCTAAAAGGAATATACCACTTACATTAAGTGTAGGTGTCGGATCAGGTGATTTACCTTTGTCAGAGCTTGGGGCAATGGCTCAATCTGGTTTAGACCTTGCGCTTGGGCGCGGGGGAGACCAAGTAGCTATTAAACAAGCGACAGGTAAAGTTAAGTTCTATGGAGGTAAGACAAATCCGGTTGAAAAGCGTACCCGTGTACGTGCTAGGGTCATTTCGCATGCGTTAAAGGATTTGGTATTAGAAAGTAGTAATGTCATTATCATGGGGCATAGGGCTCCTGATATGGACGCAATTGGTGCTGCGATTGGTATTTTAAAAGTGGCTCAATTAAACGAGCGTAAAGGATATATTGTATTAGATGAAAATGATTCTGATAAGGGAATTAAACGCTTGATGGACAAAGTGAAACAAAATGAGGAGTTATGGTCTCATTTTATTACTCCAGAGCAAGCGATGGAATTTGCAAATGATGAGTCGTTACTTGTTGTTGTTGATACGCATAAACCTTCTATGGTGATGGAGCAAAAACTGTTACATAAAATTGAAAATGTAGTAGTTATTGATCATCATCGTCGTGGGGAAGATTTTATTGAAGACCCATTGCTAGTTTATATGGAACCATATGCTTCTTCAACGGCAGAATTGGTTACAGAATTACTTGAGTATCAACCTAAAAATTTAAAGATGACAATGCTAGAAGCGACGGCATTGTTAGCAGGTATTATTGTCGACACGAAAAGTTTCACATTCCGGACAGGGGCTCGTACATTTGATGCTGCTTCTTATTTACGCTCACATGGTGCAGATACTGTACTTGTACAAGAACTTTTAAAGGAAGATATGGATCAGTATTTACGGGTTGCAAAAGCTATAAAAAATGCGTACATTTATAAAAATGGAATTGCGATTGCTAAAGTTGATAGTGATGATTACTACGATCAAGTGCTTATTGCGCAATCGGCAGACACGTTATTAACGATGACAGGGATTATTGCATCATTTGTTGTTGCGAAACGTGGTGAGAATCTCATTGGAATTAGCAGCAGGTCTTTAGGTGAAGTGAATGTGCAGCTAATTATGGAAAACTTAGGCGGTGGCGGGCATTTGACTAATGCAGCCACACAAATGAAAAATGTTACAGTAGATGAAGCTGAGGAGAAGCTTCGATTTGTTATTGATGACTATTTACAGGGAGGCACACAATCATGAAAGTAATTTTTCTAAAAGACGTAAAAGGTAAAGGTAAAAAAGGAGAAATAAAAAACGTACCGGATGGCTATGCAAATAACTTCTTACTAAAACAAGGATTAGCTGCTGAAGCAACAAATAGCAGTATGAAAACTTTAGAAGCTCAAAAGCGTAAAGAAGAAAAAGATGCAGCAGCAGAGCTTGAAAATGCAAAAGAGTTAAAAGAGACTTTAGAGAAATTAACTGTAGAATTAAAGGCGAAATCTGGAGAAGGTGGCCGTTTATTCGGTTCTATTACGAGCAAACAAATCGTAGATGCGATGCAAAAATCACATAAAATTAAACTTGATAAACGTAAATTTGAAATGGATGATGCAATTCGTGCATTAGGCTACACAAATGTAACAGTGAAATTGCATCCGCAAGTAACAGCGACAGTAAAAGTTCATGTTAGTGAACAATAAAAATAAATTAAGCAAGGAGGATTGCGTATGAGTGATGTACTTGCTGATCGTACCCCTCCGCATAATATAGAGGCCGAGCAGGCGGTTTTAGGTGCCATATTAATTGATCAAGATGCGTTAACGTCAGCATCAGAGTTATTGGTACCTGATTCATTCTATCGAACGAAACATCAAAAGATTTTTGAGGTCATGCTTGGATTATCTGATAAAGGAGAACCGATCGACTTAGTAATAATGACATCAGCGATGGCTGATCAAGGATTACTAGAAGAAGTTGGTGGAGTGTCTTATCTAGCAGAGTTAGCAGAAGTTGTTCCAACAGCTGCTAACGTTGAATATTATGCACGTATCATTGCTGAAAAGGCACTTTTACGCCGTTTAATTCGAACAGCGACTCATATAGTGTCGGATGGATACGAGAGAGAAGATGACGTGGACGGCCTTTTAAATGAGGCCGAGAAAAAAATATTAGAAGTATCCCATCAAACGAATGCAAAAGCATTTCAAAATATTAAAGATGTTCTTGTGGATGCTTATGATAAAATTGAACTTTTGCATAATCAAAAAGGTGAAGTTACTGGGATACCAACTGGATTTACTGAATTAGATAAGATGACGGCAGGTTTCCAGCGAAATGATTTAATCATCGTAGCAGCACGTCCGTCAGTAGGGAAAACTGCATTTTCATTAAATATCGCACAAAACGTAGCGACGAAAACGGATGAAAATGTAGCGATTTTTAGTTTGGAGATGGGCTCCGATCAGCTTGTTATGCGTATGCTTTGTGCAGAAGGAAATATCGATGCGCAAAGACTTCGTACCGGGTCACTAACTTCTGATGATTGGGCGAAATTAACAATGGCGATGGGGAGTCTTTCAAATGCCGGTATATATATTGATGATACACCGGGAATTAAGGTAAATGAGATTCGAGCAAAATGTCGTAGACTAAAGCAAGAACAAGGTCTTGGCATGGTTTTAATTGACTACTTACAGCTTATTCAAGGAAGTGGGAAATCAGGTGAGAACCGTCAGCAGGAAGTATCTGAGATTTCTCGTACTTTAAAAGGGATTGCACGTGAATTGCAAGTGCCTGTTATTGCCTTATCACAGTTATCTCGTGGTGTGGAATCTCGTCAGGATAAACGCCCGATGATGTCTGATATTCGTGAATCTGGAAGTATTGAGCAGGATGCTGATATTGTAGCTTTCCTATATCGTGAAGATTACTATGACCGTGAAACGGAAAATAAAAATACGATTGAAATTATCATTGCAAAGCAACGTAACGGTCCAGTAGGTTCAGTGGAACTTGCATTCGTCAAAGAGTTCAATAAGTTCGTTAACTTAGAACGACGCTTTGAGGATGGGGCATAAAGGCAGTATAAAAAAGAAACACATTTCTTATAATAAGATGTGTTTCTTTTTTTATGGGGTAAAGATAAGGCTTTCATAAGGTGAAAACATAATTCTTACGAACGAAAATGATTTTTAATAAAAAAATGTTCGCTTTTTGGTTGACTTCTTTTTCGGTTTTGGTACAATTATATTGTTTGAATAGATCGTTTGAAAATTGCGGAGGTGCTTTAATAATGTCTTCAGTAGTAGTTGTAGGAACACAATGGGGCGACGAAGGAAAAGGTAAAATCACTGATTTTCTTTCTGAGCATGCGGAAGTAGTTGCAAGATATCAAGGTGGAAATAACGCGGGACATACAATTGTTTTCGGCGGAGTTAAATATAAGTTACACTTAATTCCATCTGGTATTTTCTATAAAGAGAAAATTTGTGTAATCGGAAATGGCTTAGTAGTAGATCCGAAAGCATTACTTGAAGAGTTAAAATACTTACACGACCGTGGTGTAAGTACTGATAATTTACGTGTAAGTAACCGTGCACACGTTATTTTACCTTATCACTTAAAACAAGATGAGTTAGAAGAGGCTAGTAAAGGTGATAACAAAATCGGTACAACGAAAAAAGGTATCGGTCCTGCATATATGGATAAAGCTGCTCGTATTGGTATCCGTATGGCTGATCTTTTAGACCGTGAAGCATTTAAAGAGAAGCTTGAGCGCAATTTAGTAGAGAAAAATCGTTTGTTTGAAAAAATGTACGATACAGAAGGTTTCAGTGTAGAAGAAATCTTTGAAGAGTACTTTGAATATGGACAACAAATCGCACAATATGTATGCGACACATCTGTTGTATTAAATGATGCACTAGATAACAATCACCGTGTATTATTTGAAGGGGCACAAGGTGTTATGCTTGATATTGACCACGGTACTTACCCGTTCGTTACATCTTCTAACCCGATTGCGGGTGGTGTAACAGTTGGAACTGGAGTTGGTCCTGCGAAAGTTACTCGCGTTGTAGGTGTATGTAAAGCATATACAAGCCGTGTTGGTGACGGTCCATTCCCTACTGAACTTAATGATGAAATTGGTCATCAAATTCGTGAAGTTGGTCGTGAGTACGGAACAACAACTGGTCGTCCGCGCCGCGTAGGTTGGTTCGATAGCGTTGTTGTAAGACATGCGCGTCGTGTTAGTGGTTTAACGGATCTATCATTAAATTCTATCGACGTTTTAACAGATATTCCAACTCTTAAAATTTGTGTTGCTTACAAATACAATGGCGAAGTTATCGATGAAGTTCCAGCAAACTTAAACATTTTAGCGAAATGTGAGCCTGTATATGAAGAGCTTCCAGGTTGGACAGAAGATATTACTGGTGTAAAATCATTAGACGAGCTTCCTGAAAATGCACGAAAATACGTAGAACGTGTTTCTGAGTTAACAGGAATTCAATTATCTATGTTCTCAGTTGGACCAGATCGTAACCAAACGAATATTGTTCGTAATGTATACGAAGCTTAATTGATATTTTTAGAAAAAACTCATGTCCGCATGAGTTTTTTCTTATCTTTTATAAAAAAATGAAAAAAAGTATTGCGAAGAATATAGAATACATGTTATGATACATCTTGTCGTCACGAAAATATGACGTTGGTGAGTATGAGCCATTAGCTCAGTTGGTAGAGCATCTGACTTTTAATCAGAGGGTCGAAGGTTCGAATCCTTCATGGCTCACCATTTTATTTTTCGTGGCCCGTTGGTCAAGTGGTTAAGACACCGCCCTTTCACGGCGGTAACACGGGTTCGAATCCCGTACGGGTCATGTTTTTTTTATGCTTATTTTTGGTCCCGTGGTGTAGTGGTTAACATGCCTGCCTGTCACGCAGGAGATCGCCGGTTCGACCCCGGTCGGGACCGCCACTTTTGTTTATACCACCATTAGTGGTTTTATATATAGTTTTGGCTCGGTAGCTCAGTCGGTAGAGCAGAGGACTGAAAATCCTCGTGTCGGCGGTTCGATTCCGTCCCGAGCCACTCTCAGGATATTAAGTGGGCCCACTTAATATCCTTTTTATTTATGTAATTTTACAAAACTGATTAGTTATTTTAAAATAGAACGAGGAGCCTCTAGCAGTTGAAGCTAGAGGTTTTTCTATAGATCGTATAGGATTCCGTGTAAAAGTGGATCATACATGAGTCTATGAGAATAGAGGAGAAAATACTTAAACAAAGGATGCGGTCATATAGGACATACTATGTAAACATCAATATGTTTAGGGATTATTGACCATATTTTTATAAGGAGGAAATAGACGATGATGGGAAAGAAAATTTTAGTAGTTGATGATGAAAAGCCGATTGCAGATATTTTGAAGTTTAACCTAGAAAAAGAAGGTTTTGAAATAGTAATGGCGCATGATGGTGATGAAGCAATTGAAAAAGCTAATGAAGAACAACCAGATATGGTTTTATTAGATATTATGCTACCAGGTAAAGATGGCTTAGAGGTTTGTCGTGAAATACGTAAAAGTTCAGAAATGCCGATTATTATGCTTACAGCAAAGGACTCTGAGATTGATAAAGTATTAGGGCTTGAGCTTGGGGCAGATGATTATGTAACGAAGCCATTTAGCACGAGAGAATTACTTGCTCGTGTGAAGGCGAATTTACGCCGTCACCAACAAGGTGGTGCTGCAGAAAAAGAAGAAAATACAGAAATGGTTATTGGACCAATTGTTATTAATCCAAATGCATATAGTGTAACGAAGCGCGAGGAAAATATCGAGCTTACACATCGTGAATTTGAGTTGCTACATTATTTAGCGAAACACTTAGGACAAGTTATGACACGCGAACATTTATTACAAACAGTTTGGGGTTATGACTATTTTGGAGATGTGCGCACAGTAGACGTAACAGTACGTCGTTTGCGTGAAAAAATTGAAGATAATCCAAGCCATCCTACTTTAATTGTAACTAGACGTGGAGTAGGGTATTACTTGCGTGACCCAGAGCAGGAATAGTATATGAAGAAAGTTGGTTTTTTTCAATCTATTCATTTAAAATTTGTGCTTATATATATGCTATTGATATTAATAGCGATGCAAGTTATTGGGGTATATTTTGTAAGGGAATTAGAGAAGAGCCTAGTACAAGGTTTTAGGGATTCTTTAACGCAGCAAACAAACTTATTATCATATAACTTGAAACAAGAATTTAAAAAAAGTTATACAAAAGCAGAAACAGAGTCAACAGATGAAACGATTAAAACTTCTATTCGAAAGTTTGCCTCTGATCAAAAAAAAGTTATACAAGAGGTAAGTGTATTTGATTCGCATAGAAAGTTACTGGCTATTTCAGATGAATCAAAGCAGAATAAGGTGAATAGAACATCAACTGATATAGCTGTTCAGCGAGTGTTGGTGCAAAAAAAGCCAGAAGTGAAAATTGAGAAGGATGGTAGTACAGGCCATCGCGTTCAAGTTATGCTTACTCCGATTCTAGATGATAATGGCAAGGATGCGCTTGGTGTTATATACATCGTTGCATCTATGGAAGATGTATATAAACAAATGAAGGATATAAATCAAATTTTTGCTACGGGAACAGTAATTGCCTTATTAGTAACGGCTGTACTTGGGATTTTATTGGCTCAAACAATTACAAGACCAATTTCAGATATGCGGAGACAAGCAATCGAAATGGCAAAAGGAAATTATTCGAGAAAAGTAAAGGTGCATAGCCATGATGAAATTGGACAACTGGCATTATCCTTCAATAATTTATCAAAAAAATTACAACAAGCTCGTTCTTCTACAGAAAGTG
This sequence comes from Bacillus sp. 22475, assembly GCF_052044835.1. NCBI lineage: Bacteria > Bacillati > Bacillota > Bacilli > Caryophanales > Bacillaceae > Bacillus > Bacillus sp. 22475. The sequence goes on from NZ_JBQENW010000005.1 coordinate 80,386, forward strand.
AAAGGCGTAAACTATCATCTGTTTTATCTCATATGACAGATGGAGTAATTGCTACTGACCGAAAAGGGGATATTATTTTACTAAATGACCCTGCGGAAAAAATGTTAAATGTTTCTCGTGAAACAGCGCTCGATCAATCTGTTTTAGAGGTATTAGGGATACAGGAAGAATTTACGCTCGATCATTTATATGAAGAGCCAGATTCTGTTTTATTAGATTTTAGTACAAGAAATGAACCATATATTTTACGTGCTAGTTTCTCTGTCATTCAAAAAGAAACAGGGAAGGCAAATGGTTTAATTGCTGTACTATATGATGTAACAGAGCAGGAGCGTATAGAACGGGAACGCCGTGAGTTTGTGGCGAATGTCTCTCATGAATTAAGGACGCCATTAACGACTATGCGCAGTTATTTAGAGGCACTTACAGATGGGGCGTGGCAGGATCCGAATATTGCACCACAATTTTTAACGGTTACACAAGAAGAAACAGAAAGAATGATTAGACTTGTAAATGCGTTGTTACAGCTATCTAAACTTGATAGTACAGAGCACCGTTTAATGAAAGAATGGGTCGACTTTACTGATTTCTTTAATAATATTATTGATCGCTTTGAAATGTCTAAAGAGCAAAATGTAAGTTTCAAACGATCTTTCTCTAAGAAGTCTAGGTTTATTGATATGGATACTGACAAAATTACTCAAGTGCTGTATAACATTATTTCTAACGCATTAAAGTATTCACCAGAAGGTGGAACAGTAACATATCGCTTACGTGATCGCGGTGATTTATTAGAAATTAGCGTAAGTGACCAAGGAATGGGTATTCCAAAAGAAAACGTTGATAAAATCTTTGAACGTTTTTATCGCGTAGATAAAGCTCGTTCAAGACAAATGGGTGGTACGGGACTTGGATTAGCAATTGCAAAAGAAATGATCGAGGCACATGGTGGCTCTATTTGGGCGAAGAGTGAAGAAGGAAAAGGGACAACTATTTATTTCACGTTACCAATGGCAGCAGATGAAGAGGACGATTGGGAATGAGTATGGAAAACTTTAAAACAATAGTTTTAATTAACCTAGTTGTAATTAGCCTATTTCTTACTTTTAACCTATGGACGTATGTGCCAGATTCTACATCCATGCAAAACGCAAAATTTGTACAGGGCAATGAAGGAACGAATCAGACTAAAATTTCCGATGTTGTCCGTCCTACTTCTATCATCGTGCATAAAGATAAAAATCATTATGGGAGCAGAAGAGAGGCAGATATAGAATCAATCTATAAGCCTTTGGAAGTAGGGGAACTACATGAGTTTAGAGAGATATCAATCACTAAGGGTGATTTCCTATCCTATGTGCATGGTGAAGGGAAAATTGAACTTGTTTTCCCTACTGATATCCCATTTGATGCAGTTAAATCTATGTTTAACATGAAAGAGAAAAGTACAGATAAGCCTAAACATTTTAATCGTATTCTCCTTGATCCTTCTAGGAGTAAGGATCAAGAAATTAAAATTAACTTTGTTTCTGATGGTGATAACTTTAAAATATATGAGGCAAAATTAAGTGGTGTGTATTTAAAAGATATTGTAAATGCTCAAAATCAATTTATAGTATCAGCAAAGCCCTATTTTGATTATCAAATCAATGATATGAAAAAGTTATTTTTACCAGATGGCACGACAGAGTTAAACAATATAACATATATTTCATCTAATTTAGCAGTTGATACGTTTAAGAATGCTCTGTTTAGTGATCCTCGTTATTTAAGTCCGATTACTGAGATATCGAAAGAAACATTTACAGATGGTATTAGATCCATGGAAATTGAAAACGATCGTCACATGCTAAAGTATAAAAACTCTTCTGTCTTAACTGAGAAAACGATAGATAATTTAATGCTGTTACAAAAAAGCTTTGAATTTGTAAGTGGTCACAGTGGAAGTTTGGATTCATATCGTTTGGACTATATGAATAAAGGAGAGACAGTATTTCGCTTACATGAAGATGGATATTCCGTATTCAATACAGATGGATTAGCTGAATTGAGACAAAAATGGGGATCAGAAGAAGTAATGGAATATGAAAGACCGTTGCTGTCTTTAAATACTAAAGGCATAGAACAGAAAGTTACTCTTCCGTCAGGGCATGTTGTAATAGCATCCCTAGAAAATAATCCAGAGATAAAGAAACAAGTAATTAAGGATATTGGTATTGGATACAAGTTATCACTAGATGGGCAAGTAGTTCGACTACAACCAATTTGGTATGTAAAGCTTGTTGAAGGTGAAACGGGTAAACAGAAAATCTATGAGTGGAGTGAGGGAGGACTAAATGGATTGGGATCGAATTAAAACCATATTTATTGTGACCTTTTTTGTTTTGGACCTCTTTCTCATTTTTCAATTCATTCAAAAGCAAGATAGTAATCAATTGGAGCTTATTGCAGAAACAAAGATAGATCAAGAATTAAAAGCAAATAAAATTACTATAGGGAATATCCCTAAGGAACCGAAAAAAGAGTCATTTATTAGAGCGGAAAATAAAGCCTTTAAAGAAGATGATATACAGTCTTTGAAAAATCAAACGGCGCATATACAAAATATGTACACGATAGAAAGTAAGCTAAAAGAGCCTTTTTTAAATACGAAATCATTATCAAAAGATAAGTATAATGAATTTTTGAAGAACTATGTATTGGATGGACAAAAGTATGAATTTGGAGCGGTGAAAGACTCTAAAATTTATTTCTTCCAAAAATATAAAGATAAGCCTATTTTCTATAATAATCAGGCGATGATTGTTGTGGAATTAAATGAAAAAAATGAACTTGTTTCATATACGCAGACAATGCTAACTGATTTAAAAGAAATGGGCGAAGGTGAAAAAACGAAAGAGCAAGAAATTATTACGGCTCAAACAGCTTTAGAAAATTTGTATTTAAAAAATAAAATTCATGGAAATACACATGTTAAAGAAGCGCAAATTGGTTATGCCACTCTTACCGCATCTACTTCTAATAACCAAGTACTTGCTCCAACGTGGAATTTAAAAACGGAGCAAAAGCAGGACTTCTTTGTGAATGCAATTGAAGGACAAGTTATGGAATTAGGGGAAAAGGAAAATCAAGTGGTTGATGAACATACTGGAGTGAGAAATAATGGGGTTGCATTTTAGCGTACTTGCAAGTGGAAGTACAGGAAATATGCTATACGTAGGAACCGATGAAAAAAAATTACTAGTCGATGCAGGTTTAAGTGGTAAAGCGACAGAGGCTTTATTTAAACAAGCAGAACTGAATATAAATGATGTATCAGGTATTCTTGTAACACATGAGCATAGTGATCATATTAAAGGGTTAGGTGTATTGGCGCGAAAATATGATTTACCCGTTTATGCGAATGAGAAAACATGGAATGCAATGGAACATTTAATAGGAAATATCCCAACTGAGCAAAAATTCATTTTCTCAGTTGGGGATGTGAAAACATTTGGTGATATTGAAGTCGAATCATTTGGAGTTTCTCATGATGCGGCAGAACCGATGTTTTATGCTTTCCATAATAATAATAGGAAATTAGCGCTTATTACAGATACGGGATACGTAAGCGACCGTATGAAGGGCGTTATCAAGGGAGCTAATGCTTTCGTATTTGAAAGTAATCATGATGTGGAAATGCTTCGTATGGGACGTTACCCATGGAGCATTAAACGACGCATTTTAAGCGACGTTGGGCATGTTTGTAATGAGGATGCTGCATTAGCGATGGCAGATGTAATTACAGATGAGACAAAGCATATTTATTTAGCCCATTTAAGCTTAGATAATAACATGAAAGAACTAGCTCGTATGTCAGTATCACAAGTACTAGAGGAAAAAGGATTTGGAGTGGGTGAATCCTTTGAAATTCACGATACAGATCCAAAAATGCCTACAAAAATTCAATACGTATAATTCTTCATTTTAGTAAACAATAAAGGTGAATATAGTTGTTTTCAGGAAGATGGGTGAACAAATATGTCCTTTATTGATGAAGAAAATTATCGTATGAAACGTGCAGGAAAAAAGAAGCATAAAGGTATAGTTCTTTCTAGTATAGCGGGAACAATTGTAGGAGCCTCTTTATTTGCGTTTGGAGCTCCTTTATTTTCAAATTCTGCTGATACGCTTCCGCAAGCTGAAGCAAGCGGAAGTAATATGGCCGAAGCTCAAGGAATTAAACAGATTAGCTTTGTAGATGCTGTTGATCGTGCATCTGAAGCTGTTGTGGGTGTTATTAACATTCAACGAGATAACTTTTCAGAGGCAGATTCAGAGGCTGGTACAGGATCAGGAGTAATTTATAAAAAGACAAATGGTCAAGCCTATATTGTAACGAATAATCATGTTGTAGCTGGAGCGAATCGTATTGAAGTAAGTCTAAGTGACGGTAAGAAGGTTCCTGGAAAAGTATTAGGAACCGATGTAGTCACAGATTTAGCTGTATTAGAAATAGATGCAAAGCATGTGAAAAAAATAATTGAAATTGGCGATTCTAATACTGTTCGCAGAGGAGAGCCAGTCATTGCGATTGGAAATCCACTTGGACTGCAATTCTCTGGAACTGTTACGCAAGGTATTATTTCAGCTAATGAACGTATTGTCCCTGTAGATTTAGATCAAGATGGACATTATGATTGGCAAGTAGAAGTGTTACAAACAGATGCGGCGATTAACCCAGGGAATAGTGGCGGTGCGCTTGTAAATGCAGCAGGACAATTAATTGGTATTAATTCAATGAAAATTGCTGCAAAAGAAGTAGAAGGAATCGGACTGGCTATTCCAGTGACTAGGGCTGTTCCGATTATGAATGAACTTGAGAAGTATGGAAAAGTAAGAAGACCGTATGTTGGGATTGAACTTAGGTCATTAAATGAAATTCCAAACTATTATTGGTCAAAAACATTACATTTACCAGGTACTGTAACAGAAGGAGTTTGTATTTTGGATGTGAAAAGTCCTTCGCCAGGCGCGGATGCTGGTTTAAGAGAACATGATGTTATTGTGGCAGTAGATGGAAAACCGATTCGCGATATTATTGGATTCCGCACGGCTTTATATGATAAGGAAATTAATGATAAAATGACTCTTACGTTTTATCGTGGTACAAAAAGAGTAACAACAACAGTGAAATTAGGCATTCAAAAGTATTAAAAACAGGAGGGCCTACCTCCTGTTTTCTATTGTAGAAAAGTGAGGTGAAGAAAATGAATTTACCTTGTTGTTTAGAACATGTTGAATTAGCGTTAGATATTATTGTGGATGAGTGTGAAGTTGCACCGGTTATCAACAGTGTGGATAACTCAGAAAAAGAGAAAAAAACATGTGAATTTTGTCAAAATGAGGCGACATATGTTGTATCGAACACAGATTCTCACACAATATGTGGGTAGTGTTTGTGGATATGTGGATAAGTTTTGTGGATAACATGTTTGTAAGGTGGAGGATACGTGTGAATATCTCGATTATTTCAATTGGGAAATTAAAAGAAAAATATTTGAAACAAGGTATAGCAGAATACTTAAAACGATTATCAGCATACGCAAAAGTAGAAGTAATTGAATTGCCAGATGAAAAGGCGCCAGAAAATTTAAGTGAAGCAGAAATGTTAATTGTAAAGGAAAAAGAAGGTATACGTATACTGGATAAAATTTCTGATGACACGCATGTGATTGCATTAGCTATAGAAGGAAAGCAAAAGTCATCAGAAGAATTTGCGGTAAGTCTAGATCGCCTTGCTACATACGGAAAGAGTAAAGTCGCATTTGTAATTGGTGGATCACTCGGACTAAGTTCAGAAGTGATGAAGCGTTCAAACGAATCACTTTCTTTTTCAAAGATGACGTTACCACACCAATTAATGCGATTAGTGTTGCTTGAGCAAGTGTATAGAGCGTTTCGGATTAATCGTGGTGAACCTTATCATAAGTAAGGTATTCTATGTAAAACAAAGGTAAGACGCTGATATTATCATATTTATTTTATTATGCCTATAACTGGAGGCTATGTGAATGGTAAGTGATCAGACGAGATATTCTAGGCTCGCGAATATAACAAAAATAATAAATACAAAATTAGAACTACGTGAAGTATTACAGCGTGTGACAATGGCGATATCAGAGGAGATTGTTAGGTGCGATGCTGTTGGAATTTATTTACCCCAGGAAGATGGAACATTTAAAGGGTTTGCAGGAAAACCAGAGACCATAAATGGCGTAACGCTCGATACTCAGGTAATTGACCCTGAAATAGACTTACTGGCAAAAGAAGTTATGGAAACGAAAAAACCCATCTATATTCCTGATACCTCAAAGGATCATCGACCAGATCCGAGACCAGTTGATGCGTTTAAAATTAAGTCCTTATTAGCTCTGCCTATCTCATTTAGGCAAGAGTTATTTGGTCTGGTTTTTTTATTTGATTATGGAATTCCGATGAACTTAACAGATTCAGAAATTCAAAGTGTTGAAGCTTATGTAAATATGGCTGCAGTCGCAATTCAAAACGCAAATAATTTAACACAAAAGGAAAACCTTATTGCTGAGAAGCAGCTGTTACTAAATGTTACCCGTGATTTATCAATGTGTTCCTCGATACAGGAGAGTTTTGATAAATGCTTTTTTTACTTGGAACAGATTTTAGAGAGTAAAAATATGACTGCCCATCTTCTAGATCCGCTAGACAAAGCAACGATTAAAACAACAAAATTAAGTAAGGGCTGTGATTGGAGAGAAGCGGATTGGACAGAGAAAAGCTATGAAGCCAAGATCCAAGAGGTTATTCAAACAAAAAATATAGATAGTAAGGATCTATTGATGATTCCATTAGTTTCAATGGGAGAAGTATTAGGGGTAATCGTCGTGGGCAAAGAAGGAAAAGCTCACAATTACGATAATTCTCAAATTCAACTAGCAAAATCTATCGTTGATGCCACAGCCCCTACGTTTTCAAATTTGTTATATATGGATCAACTAGAAAGCATAGTGGAAGAGCGAACGGGAGAGCTAGCTGCTGCTAATGAAAAAGTTACAAGTGTGATTGAATGTATTACGGATGGATTCTTTACTTTAAATAATAAATGGGAATTTACGTACGTAAATAAGCACCAATATTTTCCGCAAAGAAAAACAGCAAAAGATGTATTAGGAAAGAATATATGGGATGTTTTCCCGAGTGATATCGACACAGTTATGTATAAGGAATTTCATCGTGCGATGTCAGAGCGAACTACAGTTCATTTCGAATTTCTTTCTACTGCAGATGAATATTGGCACGAAGTTATTGCATACCCGTATGATGATGGTATTTGTTGTATTTTTAAAAACATAACGGAAAAAAAGAAATATGAACAGGAATTGAAAAGATTATCTAACATTGATTTAATAGGGCAAATGGCAGCAGGTATCAGCCATGAAATTAGAAATCCAATGACAACGGTACTAGGATTTTTGCAGTTATTAAAAGAAGAGAATACCTATGAGAAACATAATAAGTACTTTCATTTAATGATTGAAGAACTTAACCGTGCCAATTCTATTATTACTGAATTTCTCTCAATGGGTAATACAAGGAAATTGGATTTGCAGATGTTAGATTTAAATTCAATTATCTGCGATATTATTCCTTTAATAAAGATTGATGCGTATAATCAAAATAAATATATTCAAGTCAATACAAATGACATTCCGGAATTACTTTTAAATCGTAATGAGATACGGCAATTATTAATGAATCTATATCGTAATGGCTTAGAAGCGATGAGTACAGGTAAAGTTCTAACCATTAGCACCTACAAGGAAGGTCAAAATTGTGTGGTGCTTGCAGTGCGGGATCAAGGAAAAGGTATCAGGCCTGAAGTATTAGAGAAACTGGGTACGCCATTTTACACGACCAAACATAATGGAACAGGATTGGGGTTAGGTGTATGTTATGCCATTGCTGCCCGCCATAATGCAAAAATAGAAATTCAAACAGGATCGGAAGGCACTACCTTTTTTGTTAAATTTAATTATGAAAATAATAAAAATAAGCTTATTTAGAATAGTTATGATGAACCGTATCATAAATAAATTTATTCTTTGCATATAAAAAGGATAAAAAGACCATTGGACAAAAATTACCGATGGTCTTTTAAATATTATTAGATGGTATGTAGATTTCCTAAAATAAGTATGTTTCTATTTCCATAAAAATATGCTGTAATATGAAGAGGAAAAAGTATAAGTAGTTAGAGAAGTGAGGAATTAAAGGTGAAGAAGTTTAAGAAGTTTTACTTGGAGATTACGAGTGTATGTAATCTTGCGTGTAGCTTTTGTCCGCCGACGGAAAGGCAGAAGCAATTCATTTCTGTAGAGGATTTTGCTAAAAGATTAGACCAAATTAAACCTCACACAGACTACATTTATTTGCACGTGAAGGGTGAGCCGTTGCTCCATCCGAAAATAGATCAACTGTTAGACTTAAGTCATGAAAAAGGGTTTAAAGTTAATATTACAACGAACGGAACGTTAATTAATAAGAGAAGGCATAGGCTGTTAAATAAGCCCGCATTAAGACAAATGAATTTTTCACTGCATAGTTTTGATGGACACCCAGGTTCGCAAGATAAAGAGGGCTATGTAAGGAGTATACTTTCCTTCATTAGGGAAGCGACAAGTCAATCAGATTTAATTGTATCGTTAAGGTTATGGAATTTAACTCAGGATAATAAAACAAATGCTGAAATTCAGAAAAATAGGGAGTTATTATCCATAATTGAAAATGAATTTGATCTATCTTATCAGATTGAAGAGAAGCTTACACCAGGAAAAGGTATAAAAATTGCAGAACGTGTCTTTATTAATCAAGACTATGAATTCCAGTGGCCAGCATTACATGAAGAAGAGGATGATGGGAAAGGATTCTGTCATGGACTTCGTAATCAAGCAGGGATTTTAGCGAATGGGACGGTTATTCCTTGTTGTTTAGATGGTGAAGGGATTATTAACCTTGGAAATATTAATAATGATTCATTTTCTAACATTATAGAAGGTGAAAGAGCAACAAACATTGTCGATGGATTTTCAAAAAGAGTTGCGGTTGAAGAGCTTTGTAGGAAATGTGGATATCGTAAAAGGTTTGGGAAGTAAATATGAAATAAGCCCTCATAAAGCGAGGGCTTATTTTTTATTCTTGATAAGAATGCTCTAATTCATCAATTAATGAACCAACGTAAGAAACAGCTTGACGGATTGCATCTGGTTTTGACATATCTACTCCGGCATGTTTCATTAGTTCAAGTGGTTTCATTGTACCACCAGCGCGAAGCACATCTAACCAGCGATCAATAGCAGGTTGTCCTTCATCTTTAATCATTTGAGCTACTGCAGTAGATGCAGTGAGGCCTGCGGAATATGTGTAAGAATATAGACCCATATAATAATGAGGCTGACGCATCCAAGTTAAGCCCGCACCTTCATCGATTTCTACAGAATCTCCCCAGAATGTCGAAAGGACATTTGTTTTAATTTCAGTTAAAGTTGTAGCTGTAAGGGCCTGTCCTTCTTCTGCTAGAGCATATACTCTACGTTGGTATTCACCCTCAAGTAAATGAGTAACAAAGTTGTGATAATATGTGCCGAGTAGTTGTAGAATGACCCATCTGCGCATTCTCTTATCGTCAGTAGTCGCTAGTAAATGCTGAGCTAATAGTAATTCATTCATAGTTGATGGTGCTTCAACAAAGTACATAGATGGGCGTACGTTCATGATACGTTGGTTTTTATTTGCTAAATAGAAATGACCAGCATGTCCAAATTCATGTGCTAATGTGAAGCATCCACGCATCGTATTTTGCCATGTAATTAAAATATAGGGATGAGAGCCGTATGGACTTGAGCAAAATGCCCCTGTTGATTTGCCTACGTTATCTGCAAGATCTACCCATCTTTCTTTGAATCCATTTTGGATTATGGAACTATATTCATCGCCTAATACTTTTAAAGAATCTTGAATGAGCGTGGCTGCTTCTTCATAAGTAATCGCCGGATTAAATTCGGGATCTAAAGGTGCATGTAAGTCGCAGAAAAGCATTTGATCGAGTCCTAATACTTTCTTTTTTAAATCTGCAAAACGGCGCATATGAGGTGCTAATTCTTTATAAATAATATCAAGTTGGTTGTTATACATTTCAAGTGGAACCTTTTGTGGTTCTAATAGCATATGGGTAACGGATTCATATTTACGTAAACGAGAAAGTGTTACTTGTTTTTTTACTTCAGTAGCATATGTTGTGGCAATTGTATTTTTATATCGTTTTAGTGTGGAAACAAATGATGAATATGCTTTTCGACGTATATATGTGCTTGGAGAAAATTCATATTTGCTTTCAAATAATGAGAATGAAACAGGAAGTTCATTTTCTTGTTCGTCTTGTATAGAAGTGAAATCCATATCGGCCAATTTAGTCATGCCGTAAATTTTGTATGGAGAACTATGAACTTCGCCAAGTGCAGCAAGTGCTTCTTCTGTTTCAGGAGAGAGTGTGTGCTGCCTTTTTTTGAGTATTTCTAGTAACGACTTACGGAAAGGTTCGAGTTTTGTTTCTTCAGTTAAATATTTTTCAATTGTTCCTTCGTCGAATGAGAGGATTTCATTATGAATAAAGGATAGTGCAGTATGTACTTTCGTCCATAAAGCAGAAATTTTGGAAGAGTTCGCTTGAATAACTGGATTTGTACGATCAGTAGATTCTTTTAAATTTGCATATGAGTACAGTTTTGTTAACTTCATTAAAAGCTCTTCTTCTAAAAGTAGGCAATTTAATAAAGTTGTGGAGTTAGTATGTAAACGTCCTTTAAATGCATCAAGTTTCTGTATATCATTTTCTAATACGTTTAATGCGGTATGCCACTCATCATTGGACTTATACAAATCAGACAAATCCCATTTTAGTTCGTTAGGTACTTCCGCACGAACAAGACGATTCTCAATTATAGTTTTCATGTCTTATATCCTCCTTATTAAAAGCATCTTAAAATATGATACTAGAAAATTCAGTAAAATAAAAATATTTCACATTTTTATATATGAAAAAGAAGGAGAAGCATAGAAATGCTTCTCCTTCTTTTTAAATTTAAGAATTAATATACTTTGTCACCATTAAAAATCGAGTTTTTCACGACAACATAATCTACAGTACGAATAGCATCTAGTTTTGTTCCACCAGCGTAAGAGATAGAAGATTGAAGATCTTGTTCCATTTCGATTAACGTATCTTCTAAAGAACCTTTATGCTCAACGAACATTTTCTTACCTTCAACGTTTTTCTTCTCACCCTTTTGGAATTCAGAAGCAGAACCGAAGTATTCTTTATAAAGTTTGCCATCTCTTTCAATTGTTTCCCCTGGAGACTCTTCGTGACCAGCGAATAGAGAACCGATCATGACCATAGTTGCCCCAAATCGAATAGATTTAGCTACGTCGCCGTGTGTACGAATACCACCATCAGCGATAATTGGCTTACTTGCAGCTTTTGCACACCAGCGAAGTGCAGCTAGCTGCCAACCACCAGTTCCGAAGCCTGTTTTAATTTTAGTAATACAAACTTTACCAGGTCCAATACCAACTTTTGTTGCATCAGCACCAGCATTTTCTAATTCTCTTACCGCTTCTGGAGTTCCAACGTTTCCAGCGATAACGAAGCTCTCGGGTAAATGTTTTTTAATATGTTGAATCATGTTGATCACAGCATTAGAATGACCGTGTGCGATATCAATCGTGATATATTCAGGTGTAAGTTGCTCAGCAGCTAATTGTTGTACGAATTCATATTCGTCCTCTTTTACACCAACGCTGATAGAAGCGATTAATCCACGTGATTGCATATCTCTAATGAATGAGATTCGTTTCTCTGGTTGGAAACGATGCATGATATAGAAGTAATTGTTTTCAGCTAAATAAGTTGCGATTCTTTCATCAATAATCGTTTGCATATTTGCAGGCACGACAGGTAATTTAAATTTATGTTTTCCTAAAGTGACAGTTGTATCACATTCAGAGCGGCTATTTACAATGCATTTTGCAGGAATTAATTGAATATCTTCATAGTCGAATACGTTTTCCATCATTTACACCCCTAAAATACGAATATTTTATTTTTATTAATCAAAAATGTTCGTCCATAGGATAATTTACATTATTTTTATTAAGAAGTCAAAGGATTTCTTAACATTTTTTGAAAATGTAGATTTTATATCTGAAAAATAACGTTAAAAACGAATTTTAAATGTATTTTTATTTATATTGTTCGTTTATGTTAAAGGTTGAAAAATTGAGATAATTATATAAGGCTGTATGTATTCTTTTTATTTTTTGGAGTGGGGTGGAGGATACTATGAAAGGGTTAATGCTAACAATACGAGCAAAAGATGTTAGCAATTAGTTGAACAATATATGAAATGATAAGGTTTATTTCTATATAAAAAGATGAATCTGGCATGATCCACCTTTTTATGTGAGGTTTCAAGTATAATAAGTAGGGTGATAGTAACGTATACAAAAGATAAAAAAGAAAATAATACAGAATAAAATGAGGTTAATATATGAGTAAAAAAAGTTTTTCTGATTATAAATTAAGTAAGGAAATTGTAAGGGCACTTACTGGGTTAGGATATGATCATCCAACAGAAGTACAAGGTGAGGTTATTCCAGTCGCATTACAAAAGAAGGATCTTGTTGTGAAGTCCCAGACTGGAAGTGGAAAAACAGCTTCATTTGGTATTCCGCTTTGTGAAATGGTGGAGTGGGAAGAGAATAAACCACAAGCATTAGTTTTAACACCAACGAGAGAGCTTGCGGTGCAGGTAAAAGAAGATATTACAAATATAGGTCGATTCAAAAGGATTAAGGCTGCGGCAGTTTATGGGAAATCTCCATTTGCACGTCAAAAATTAGAATTAAAGCAAAAGACACATATTGTAGTTGGGACTCCTGGTCGTGTGTTGGATCATATTGAAAAGGGTACCCTTTCTTTAGAGTGTTTGAAGTATTTAGTTATTGATGAAGCAGATGAGATGCTAAATATGGGCTTTATCGATCAAGTAGAGGCAATTATTGATGAATTACCTACAAAAAGAATGACAATGCTATTTTCAGCAACACTTCCAGAAGATGTTGAAAAATTGTCTCGTACATATATGAATTCACCAACTCATATCGAAATTAAAGCAGCTGGGATTACAACGGATAAAATTGAACATACTCTTTTTGAGGTGATAGAAGACGAGAAGCTTTCACTACTTAAAGATGTAACAACGATTGAGAATCCTGATAGTTGTATTATTTTCTGCCGTACACAAGAAAATGTAGATCATGTATATAGACAGTTAAAACGAGCTAACTATCCTTGCGACAAAATACATGGTGGTATGGTACAAGAAGATCGTTTTGAAGTCATGGATGATTTTAGAAAAGGGAAATTCCGTTATTTAGTAGCAACAGACGTGGCTGCGAGAGGAATTGATATTGATAATATTACACATGTTATTAATTATGATATTCCACTTGAAAAAGAAAGCTATGTACATCGTACTGGAAGAACGGGACGAGCTGGAAATAGTGGAAAAGCTATTACATTTATAACACCATATGAAAATAGATTTTTAGAAGAGATTGAGGAGTATATTGGTTTTGAAATTCCAAAGGCAATTGGACCTTCAAAAGAAGAAGTTATGAAAGAGAAAGCTGCATTTGAAGAAAAGATACATGCTAAACCAATTATAAAGAAAGATAAAAATGCGGACATAAACAAAGGCATTATGAAGCTGTACTTTAATGGCGGGAAGAAAAAGAAAATTAGAGCGGTAGATTTCGTCGGGACAATTGCTAAAATTAAAGGTGTTACAGCAGAAGATATAGGCATTATTACGATACAAGATAACGTTTCTTACGTTGAAATATTAAATGGAAAAGGACCACTTGTCTTGAAAGTCATGAAGACTACAACAATTAAAGGGAAACAATTAAAAGTTCATGAGGCAATTAAGTAAATAAAAAACTATCCACTTTAATAGGTGGATAGTTTTTTATTTATGATTTTTTCAAATCATCAACTAGTTGCTCTGCTAAACGTCTATACATATTACTCATAGTCACAAAGGATGTTAGTAGTAGAAATTTTTGTAGCTTTGTATCTTCTAAGGAAGAAATCTCATTTACTTCTGTAACACGTTTATTTACGTCTTGTTTAAAGCTTTCGATATTGCTTTCAGTAAGAGCAAGATAATTTTTATATACCGCATTTAATTGGAATGAATCATCGTTTAATAGGGAGTCATTTATATTTTCTAATGAACTTTTTATATCGTTAATGGAGAGTGCTCCCTTTAATTGGTAAATCAGGCTAATTAAAATCATATGCTCTTTTGAATACTTTTTATTTTTGATGGGGATAAATAGTTTCCCTTTTGCGTAATTATTAATCATCGTTTTTGTTAATACTTTTTCATCATCAGTTCTCGTTGTATCTGCATAAGTATTCTCAAATAGTTGGACAACTTGGTCTACATATAAGTCAACATTTGGAATATCCTCAAGTTTAATATTTTTTTCTAAATGTAATGTCTCAAGTAATTCATTTATATTTTCCAAGTAGAATCCCTCACTTTTATAACTTAGTGGAACTTAATGTTTAATATATCTTTAAATATGGTATTACGAAACAAATGAATTGTAAATGTTGACCTTAAAAAGAAATGTGTATATAATTACATGTAGTTATCAAAACTACATGTAATTATATGAGGGGTGTTATTATGAATGCTTATGTAAGGGAACCAGTTAACGCATTTACTCACTTAGGTGGAGCGATATTATCATTTATTGCCTTATTAGCTATGCTTGTGAAAGTTTCTATTAAGATGCCATCATTTGCTGCAATTACAGCTGTTATTTTGTTTGGTATTGGAATGATGGTCCTTTATACGGCGTCAGCTGTGTATCATAGTGTTGTGGCCAATGAACGTGTTATTTACTTCTTTAGGAAGCTAGATCATTCTATGATTTTTATATTAATTGCAGGTACATATGCACCCTTTTGCTTAATTACATTAAATTCAGCAAGCGGTTTACTATTATTTTGTTTAGTTTATGCAACTGCGATTTGTGGCATTGTATTTAAGATGTTTTGGTTTAATTGTCCAAGATGGTTATCGACAGCAATTTATATTACGATGGGTTGGTTAATTGTTTTATTCTTTGCACCGTTAGCTGAGAATTTAAGTACAGGAGGCATTATTTTCTTAGTAATTGGAGGCATTTTTTATACAATTGGTGGATTTATTTATGGAACAAAGCCAAAATGGTTAGAGTTTAAATATATGGGGCATCATGAAATTTTTCATGTTTTTGTATTATTAGGTAGTCTTGCGCATTTTCTAAGTGTATATTGTTACGTAATTTAATAAAAAAACGCCACATAATAAAAATTATGTGGCGTTTTTTTATTACCTGATTAGAATCATATATGTTATAAAATTATTATGGGATAAAATGTAAGTTTCTGTGTTCGCATGTTAAACATAGGATAAGAAATATGTGATATACTTTGAGAAGTTTATAATGAATGAAATATGGAGGACTATAATTATGGCAATACTTGTAACAGGTGGAGCAGGATATATTGGTAGTCATACATGTGTAGAATTACTAAATAGCGGTTACGAAGTTATAGTAGTGGATAACCTTTCGAATAGCTCGGTAGAATCTATAAATCGAGTGAAAGAAATAACAGGAAAACAATTTAAGTTTTATAAAGAAGATGTTTTAAATCGCGAAGCGCTTGACGCAATTTTTGAAGAAAATGCAATTGAAGCAGTTATTCACTTTGCAGGATTTAAAGCTGTAGGGGAGTCAGTAGCGATTCCATTAACATATTATCATAACAACATTACAAGCACGTTAGTGCTATGTGAAGTAATGCAGAAACATAATGTAAAGAAGATGATCTTTAGTTCATCTGCAACTGTATATGGTATCCCGGAAACGTCACCGATTACGGAGGAATTTCCATTAAGTGCAACAAATCCATATGGTCAAACGAAATTAATGATTGAGCAAATTATGCGTGATGTAGCATTTGCAGATGCAGAATGGAGTATCGCATTACTTCGCTATTTCAATCCATTTGGTGCACACGAAAGTGGGCGTATCGGAGAAGATCCAAATGGAATCCCAAATAACTTAATGCCATATGTAACGCAAGTAGCAGTAGGTAAGTTAAAAGAATTAAGTGTATTCGGAAATGACTATCCAACGAAAGATGGAACAGGAGTCCGTGATTACATCCATGTTGTGGACTTAGCAAATGGTCACGTAAAGGCGCTTGAGAAAGTACTGAATACAACAGGAGTAGATGCTTATAACCTAGGCACAGGCATGGGCTATAGTGTACTAGAGATGGTTAAAGCTTTTGAAAAAGTTTCGGGCAAAAAAGTTCCTTATAAAATTACAGAGCGTCGCCCAGGTGACGTGGCAGTGTGTTTTGCTGATGCATCGAAAGCAAAGCGTGAATTAGGCTGGGAGGCAATACGCGGATTAGAAGAAATGTGTGCAGATTCTTGGAAATGGCAATCAAATAATAAAAATGGCTATTTAGAAGTTTAATGATGAATATAAAAAAATGACCTTTGCATAAAAGCAAGAGGTCATTTTTGATATTCATTTTCTATTAAGTTTATTAGCGAACCTAGAAAAGAACGTTCGCTGTTTTAAATGATATGATTTTACAATATCTTATGCTAGAAGCTAGTAGAATGAGATAGAGGAATGTATTATTTTGTTAATTTTTTATGGGAATTGAAAGCGTATTATTGAAAAGTATTCCAACACTTGTATCATTGCTAGAGTCCGTTTATAATCAAGGAATCCTATTTCATGTTTTGATAGGATTATTTATTATTGAAAGCGTTTTAAGTTTCCTCTTTTTTGAGGTAGGAGGTCTGACTTATTCAGATGAAAAATTATGTATGTAGTTTTAAATGGGAAGAAAAATAATATCAGTATCACTTTATAGTGTGGGGAGGTTAAAAGTGTGAAAGGTAAAGATTTTCACACGAATATATATGGGTTATATAGGATTATTACTTTCAGGGGCAGCTTTATTTTTAAATAGTCTTGTTATATTAGGGAAAGCAGAGATGAAAAGTGCGGGTGTTTTTAATTTATTTGTGGGTGCACTACAAATTATTATTCCGTTTTATTTGATCATGATTTCTGACCAAAGCAATTGGACAGTGTATTCATATGCGGCTACTTTCTTATTTGGATTAACTTATTTATATGTAGGTGTTACTTTTATAAAAGGAATGGATAGTAGTGGTCTAGGATGGTTTTGTATTTGGGTAGCAATTATAGCCTTATTCTATATGGTTGTTTCATTTGTTCAATTCCATGATGTTGTTAATGCATTAACGTGGTTTATGTGGGCATTACTTTGGTATTTATTCTTTGTATTAAATACACAAAAGAAGAACATCAATCAATATCTTGGAAGGATTGCCTTCGTACAATCATGGGTAACATTGACTTTACCTTCACTATTTTATTTTATGGGAGTATGGGGAGAGGGATTCGTATATGAACTATGGGTTTATGTATCAGTAATTTCTATTTTGTACTTCTGTTATTGTATTTATAAATATCGAGTGCGTTAATATATGATCTGCATAAAAGCATGGAATCGTTAAACTGGTTTCATGCTTTTTTATATATTAGCGTTTTATAATGAAAGTGGTGGTATCTCATAAATCATGAAAATGGGGATGATGAAATTGAAGAAAGTGTTGGTGCTAGGAGGAACAAGGTTTTTTGGTAAACATTTAGTAGAGTACCTTTTGCAAGCTGAACACGATGTAACAATTGCCACGAGGGGAGTTACTGAAGATTCTTTTGGTAGCGCAGTAAAAAGAATAATTGTTGATAGAGAAGATGGAAAGCTACTAGAAAAGCGTCTAGAAGGAAAAAGTTATGATATTGTATACGATAATTTATGCTATAGTTCAAATGCAGCGAAAATGGTATGTGAAGTTTTGAAAGGAAAAACGAAGAAGTATATTATGACATCTTCAATGGCTGTCTATGAACCTGCATTAAGCTTGTTAGAAGAGGACTTTAATCCAAATGAATATGCAATTACATATGGAGATAGGAATGATTTTAATTATAGTGAAGGAAAGCGATTAGCCGAAGCGGTTTTATTTCAATATGCAACATTCCCAGTCGTTGCAGTACGTTTTCCAGTTGTTATTGGAGAAAATGATTATACGAAAAGGTTACAATTTTACGTTGAATGTATTGTGAACCAAAAACCTATCGTTATGGATCATGTAGATGGAACTCTGTCATTTATATATGAAAAAGAGGCAGGAGAGTTTCTAGCTTGGTGCGGAATGGAAAATGTGAGAGGACCAATTAACGCCTGTAGTAACGGGGTAGTTTCTACAGAAGAAATTATTCATTTCATAGAAGAGAAGACAGGAATAAAAGCACTCATTCAGAAAGCTGGGGAAAATATAGCTCCTTATAACGAGGTAACTAACTGTACGTTACATAATGGAAAGGCTCGTGAATTCGGATTTTTGTTCCGAGAGCTGAAACTAGAAATAAAAAATGTTTTAAAACATTATATAAATACAATGAAGTAATCATAAATCCCCCGGTGGCAATCCGGGGGATTCTGGAGGATTTCGACAATACTGATTTTACATTACCAAATTTACCTTATACGTACGACTAATGTTTTTGTGATTGAATTGCTTGTAAATACTTCTCGTTTACTTGGTCCCAGTTTACTGTATGCCACCAGTTGGTAACAAACTCTGGGCGCCTATTTTGATACTTTAAATAATAAGCATGTTCCCATACATCAATTACGAGTAAGGGGATTTTCCCTTCTTGCAAAGGCGTATCTTGATTTGGTGTACTCATAACAGAGAGTTCCTCACCGTCAAGAACAAGCCATCCATAGCCACTTCCAAAACGACTAATAGCTGCTTTGGAAAGTTGATCTTTTAAGTTGTCAAAGGTATTGAAATAATAATCAATTACTTTTGCAACGTCTCCATTAGGCTCACCGCCACCTCGTGGGCTCATCACTTCCCAAAAAAGACTATGACAATAGTGACCACCACCGTTATTTCGTACAGCTGTAACAATTTCCTTCGGTAAAGCATCTAAATTACATAGCAATTCTTCTAAAGATTTATTATGTAATTCAGTATAATTTTCTAAAGTAGCATTTAAATTGTTTACGTATGTCGCATGGTGCTTTCCATGATGAATGGAAAGTGTATTGCTATCAATATGTGGCTCTAGTTCATCATAGTCATATGAAAGCTTTGGCAATTGAAATGAAGACATAACATTACCTCCTTTCCATTTAAAAAGTTGGTCTAGGTAAAAATACTTTACCTGAGTCAAAAATACACCCGTTTCCCATATAAGTCAATAGTAAATCTATTAATTTTCTGAAAAATATTACAATAAAAGTAACACTCTCACTTTCATTTGTGACTCCTATCCTTTTTGCTTATACTGTAAAGTAGCAGCGTTTTGTTGAAATAGAAGGAGATTGTTTATGAGTAAAACGAAACAATTAATAGAGGAAGCAAGTAATTTTATTACGATTTGTTATAAGGAGCTTCATAAAGAACAATTGATAGAAGAACGTATAAAAGAAATTCAAATTGAGATAGAGAAGACAGGGACATATGAGCATACATTTGAAGAACTTGTTCATGGTTCACGAATGGCATGGCGTAACAGTAATAGATGTATTGGAAGACTATTTTGGAGTAAGATGCACATATTAGATGCGCGCGAAGTAAATGATGAAGAGGGTGTATATAATGCATTAATTCATCATATTAAATATGCAACGAACGACGGGAAAGTTAAACCAACTATTACGATTTTTAAGCAATATCAAGGTGAGGAAAATAATATACGAATTTATAATCACCAATTGATTCGATATGCAGGATATAAAACAGAAATGGGAGTGATCGGTGACTCTCATTCCGCTACATTTACGGACTTTTGTCAGGAGCTTGGCTGGCAAGGAGAAGGTACGAATTTCGATGTATTGCCACTTGTGTTTTCTATAAACGGGAAGGCGCCTACATATAAAGAAATTCCGAGGAAAGAAGTAAAAGAAGTGCCAATTGAACACCCAGAATACCCTATTTCATCACTTGGAGCAAAATGGTATGGGGTTCCAATGATTTCAGATATGCGCTTAGAAATTGGCGGTATTTCTTATACAGCCGCTCCGTTCAATGGATGGTATATGGGAACAGAAATTGGGGCGCGCAACTTAGCGGATCATGATCGTTATAATTTACTTCCGGCTGTTGCGGAGATGATGGGTTTAGATACATCGAGAAACGGTACGTTATGGAAGGATAAGGCGCTAATTGAGTTGAATATTGCCGTACTACACTCTTTTAAAAAACAAGGAGTTAGTATTGTTGATCATCATACTGCTGCACAACAATTTCAGCAATTTGAGAAGCAAGAAGCTGCTTGTGGTCGTGTTGTAACAGGTAATTGGGTGTGGCTTATTCCACCATTATCTCCAGCTACCACTCATATTTATCATAAACCGTATCCGAATGAAATTTTGAAGCCAAATTTCTTTCATAAATAATATTTAGTGCAGTTTTTTTCTGCAAAATATAATTTTTTTAATTACTGTTATGTAGCAAATGGAAGCCTTTACTCTCGGTTATTTTTGGAAGAGGATTTTTGAACCAAGGAGTTCCTTATGTTATAATCAAATTTCTGTTTCGAAGACCTTATAGAAATATAAGGTCTTTTGTTTTGCTTTTTTATGTAAGAGAAAGAGATTTTTTCTTTTTAATAAGGGATTTGGCATATTTTTAGGGACAACATAAGTATGTGGGAAGTCGATAAAATGTTATGCATATATAATTATTGTGTTTTGGGTTTAAACAATAAAACATAATAAAGTTGTTTTTTTAGATTGCTGAGGAAGGAGGAAGTGTAAATGAGGATGAAGAGTCGAAAAACTGATTGGCCTGTATTTATTATTAGTGGTGGTTCACTTTTATTATTTGTAATTGCAGTTTTTTTGAACAAGGATTATGTAGAGAGTGCGATTAATAAAAGTTTCGCTTTTTCAATTAAATATTTCGGTGCCTTCTGGCAAGTTTTATTATTAGGTACATTTATTGTTGCGATGTGTATGGCGTTCTCCAAATATGGGAGAGTTAAACTTGGGGGATTAGAAAAACCTGAGATTAGTACGGCAAAATGGCTTGCTATTATTATGTCTACATTACTTGCCGGAGGTGGCGTTTTTTGGGCAGCAGCAGAGCCAATGTACCATTTGATGACGGTGCCACCAATACATGATGGTATATCTGCTGGAACGAAAGAAGCAGTCATGCCTGCTTTAGCACAAAGTTATATGCATTGGGGATTTTTAGCATGGACGATTTTAGGTACAATTAGTGCGGTAGTTATGATGTATGGACATTATCATAAAGGTATGCCGCTAAAACCTCGAACGCTTTTATATCCTATTTTTGGGGAAAAATTAAGAAAGAGCCTGCTTGGAACGATCATTGATGCGGCTGCAATTATTGCAGTAGCTGCAGGTACAATTGGTCCAATTGGATTTTTAGGTTTACAAGCAAGTTATGGATTGCAAGAATTATTTGGAATTTCTGATGTGTTTACTACTCAATTGGCAATTATTGTTTGTGTAGTGGCCGTGTCTACCATATCGGCAGTAACAGGTATTGATAAAGGGATTCAAATTATAAGTAATTTAAATGTTAGATTAGCAATTTTGTTAATGGCATTTATATTACTATTTGGGCCAGGTGGATTTATTATTGATTCGTTTGTTTCTTCGTTTGGATTTTATGTAACTGAGTTTATACCGATGAGCACATACCGTGGTGATACAAGTTGGTTAGGATCTTGGACAATCTTTTTCTGGGGATGGTTTATTGGATACGGACCAATGATGGCAATTTTAGTGAGTCGAATTTCAAGAGGGAGAACGATTCGAGAAATCATCGTTGCAATTGGAATTATCGCACCTATTATTACAACGTTTTGGTTTACTATATTAGGTGGATCAGGTGTGTTTTATGAGTTAATGAATCCTGGGTCTATCTCGGACGCATTAAGTGAATCTGGTATGCCGGCAGCTATGATTGCAATTACAGGACAATTGCCACTTTCTAATATTATTGGACCAGCATTTCTTTTATTAACAATTTTATTTGTAGTGACAACAGGAGATTCAATGGCGTATTCCATTTCAATGGCAGTGACTGGAGACGGAGATCCTAGAATTAGTTTGCGAATTTTTTGGTCGCTTATTATGGGAGCAGTTGCAGCAATTCTTTTATATATGGGTGAAGGAAGTATTAATGCGCTACAATCGTTTATCGTAGTGACGGCAGTTCCGGTATCAATTTTGTTATTCCCGATGCTATGGTTAGCGCCTAAAGTTGCAGGAGAATTAGCATTAAAACAAGGCATTGTAAAAGAAGAAGATAAAACTGCATTCTTATTTCAGAAGGCTAGTAAATCAAAATAAATAAAAACGTAAAAGAGGAAGCATCTTAAATGAGATGCTTCCTCTTTTACGTTTAATCTAATACTTTTCCCTTTGTTTCTGGTACACATAGTAGCATTGTAATTAACCCGATTGGGTAGATGATAAAAATCAGGGACAATGCTCCAAGTAGGTTGCCACCTGTAGCGAGTAAGCCGATAATAACAGGCCCAAATCCAGCTAACCCACGTCCTGTACCGAAAATAAAGTTTTCTGCGGTAGAGCGAGCTTCAGCAGGATAGTTTTCAGCTAAAATTGCCCCAAATCCTCCCATCATTCCATTTGCAAAGAATCCAAGCAATGCACTTCCCCATAATAATAATGTTGAATCTGTGAATAAGAAGAAGTAAATGAGACAGTATACTGTACCGCCAATATAATAAATTGCAAAAGTTTTACGACGACCAATTTTATCAGCCAGAATACCAAAGGTTGCAATTCCAATTAGCATACCGATGGTAGAAATGAACATCCAGCCACTTGCTTTTGCTAATGTATAGTTATATTTATTTGCTAAAATAGTTGGCATCCATGTGAAGATTCCATAATATCCGAAGTTCTGGATAAATGACATAATAATAAGACCGATTGTTGTGATTGTTACTTTTTTACTGGCAAATAACTTTCGAAGTGGGAATTTTTTTATATGTTTTAGTTGTTCTGCTTCAGTAGGTGTTAATTTACCTGCAGCTTCTTTTTGCAATAGTTCTTTTTTGTAGCGTTGTTTTTGCTCCCATATTTTCGGTTCACTTAAACTTTTACGGACATAGACAGCTAGTAAAGCTGGAATTAATCCAAATAAGAAAACAGCTCTCCATCCAAAATGCGGGACAATAAATGCTGGAAGGAGTGAAGCAACCAGTACACCAAATTGCCATCCAAGTGCAACAACAGATGTCGCTTTAGCGCGCATTTCTTTAGACCATGTTTCTGTTACAATGGCCATTCCGATTCCGAATTCACCACCAACTCCCATTCCAACTAAAAAGCGAAGAATTAATAATTGCCAGTAGTCTGTTGCGAAATAAATGAGTGCAGTTGCTAGTGAAAACAGTAAGATTGTGAAGGCCATTGTACGAATACGTCCAAATAAATCAGCAATAAATCCAAATAAATAAGAACCAATTAACATCCCTATTGTGGTAGCTAATGTTAAGTTTCCACCTTCAACAGGACTTAAGTGAAACTCTTTTAAAATATAGACAAGCACGAAAGATAATAGCAACATATCTAAACCTTCTGCTGCATATCCTAGCGCAGAACCAAATAATGTTTTATATCTTTTCGCTTTCGTCTCCTCTGTTATTTGTTGTACATCAGTAGTGACGTTCATTATTACTCCTCCTTATTTTCTACAGTCGCTATGGAAGAATAACAAAAGGCCTTCTCACCTGATATGATGAGAAGGCCAAAAAAGCATACGTATCCCCAAGAAAAGAACATACGTATATTGTATTCCGACTTCCTTCTCAACCTCACGGGGTTGGGTTAAAGGACTGTATTATATTACTTTATTTTTAGCACTCTTCTATTGTATTGTCAAATAAAGAGGAAGTTATTATGTGTAAAATATTTCAAAAAACATTTCGTTCGTCTTGACGCCGACTTCATTATTTTCCCATAATAAAACTAACTAAATAAAAAGGAATGAATCAAAGATGCTAAATTTAGTACTCATGATGATTGAACGAGTCGGACTTATAGTTATTTTAGGATTTTTACTCTCTCATATTAAAACTTTCAGGCGCCTCCTTCATAAACAGGACGGCTATGTAGATAAGCTTAAGCTTATTTGTATTTTTTCGGTATTTACAATTGTAAGCAATTACACTGGGATTGAAATAGCAGGAAATACGATTATGAATGAAAATTGGTTACAAGGTGTTTCTTCGTCAAGTACAATTGCGAATACGCGTATTATGGGTGTTGGTATTAGTGGCTTACTTGGTGGTCCTATCGTAGGGGTTGGAGTAGGGTTTATTGCTGGTATTCATCGTTATATGCTTGGTGGTACGACAGCGCTAAGCTGCGCAATCTCTTCTATTTTAGCGGGGATTATAACTGGTTATATCGGATATATTTTCAAAAAATATAATCGTACAATTACTCCTAAGTTTTCAGCAGTTTTAAGTGTTTTTATCGTATCTTTAGAAATGGTTATGATTTTATTAATTATAGAGGATGGAATTAGCGTTGTGAAAACAATAGCGATACCGATGATTCTTGTAAATAGTTTTGGAAGTTTTATTTTACTTTCTATGATACAAGCAATTTTGCGTCAGGAGGAGAATGCAAAAGCACTTCAGACTCATAAAGTATTGCGTATTGCTGATAAAACGTTACCGTATTTTCGTCAAGGTTTAACAGAAGAATCGTGTAAGCATGTGGCACAAATTATTCACCGCTTTACAGGAACGGATGCGGTATCTTTAACAGATACAGAGAAAATATTAGCGCACGTTGGATTAGCATCAGATCACCATATTCCTTCACATAGTTTAATAACTGGTTTATCAAAAGAAGTTTTACATACAGGGCAAATAATGAAGGCGAAATCACGTGAGGTTATTAATTGCCAACATGAAAGCTGTCCCTTACAAGCCGCTATTGTTATTCCACTAACTTCACATGGAAATACGATAGGTACATTAAAACTGTATTTTAAAAATTCTAACCAGTTAAGTCGCGTTGAAGAAGAATTAGCAGAAGGGTTAGCAAAGATATTCTCCACGCAGTTAGAGTTAGGAGAAGCTGAGTTGCAAAGTAAATTACTTCAAGATGCGGAGATAAAAGCATTACAAGCGCAAATTAACCCGCACTTTTTATTTAATGCGATTAATACAGTATCAGCTTTATGCCGAACAGATGTAGAAAAAGCAAGGAAGTTATTATTACAGCTTAGCGTGTATTTTCGTTGTAATTTGCAAGGGGCACGTCAGTTATTGATTCCACTAGAGCAAGAATTAAACCACGTACAGGCATACTTATCACTAGAACAAGCAAGGTTCCCAAATAAGTATGAGGTAAAGATGTATATTGAGGATGAGCTAAAGACAACTTTAGTACCACCATTTGTTCTTCAACTATTGGTTGAAAATGCATTGCGACATGCTTTTCCGAAGAAGCAACCAATATGCGAAGTGGAAGTGCATGTTTTTGAAAAAGAGGGTATGGTTCACTTTGAAGTAAAAGATAATGGACAGGGAATTGAGGAAGAACGTTTAGAACAATTAGGAAAGATGGTAGTTTCATCAAAGAAAGGGACTGGAACAGCCTTATATAATATTAATGAACGTCTTATTGGGTTATTTGGGAAAGAAACGATGCTTCATATCGAAAGTGAATTAAATAAAGGGACGGAGATTACCTTTATTATTCCAAAAAAAGTAGGGGAGGAAGAGCCGGGTGTTAAAAGTATTAGTAGTTGACGATGAAATGTTAGCACGTGATGAACTAAAGTATTTATTAGAGAGAACGAAAGAAGTTGAGATAGTTGGTGAGGCTGATTGTGTGGAAGACGCATTAGAAGAACTAATGCAAAGTAGACCAGATATTGTGTTTTTAGATATTCAATTATCCGATGATAACGGATTTGAAATCGCGAATATATTAAAGAAGATGAAAAATCCACCTGCAATTGTATTTGCTACTGCCTATGATCAATATGCGCTGCAAGCATTTGAAGTAGATGCGTTAGACTACATTTTAAAACCATTTGATGAAGAACGTATTGTGCAAACATTAAAGAAGTATAAAAAACAAAAACAAGCGCAAATAGAAACGAAGCACGAAATAAAGGGGACAGATGTAGCAGCAGAGATGCATAAATTAGCATTATCAATTGAAGAATCAATCGTACTTGTGAATATTGAAGACATTATATATGTAGGGCTTGTAGATGGGAAAGTAACAGTAAAAACAATGAGGGAAACGTATGTAACACATGATACACTTGTAATTTTAGAGAAGAAGTTACCACAAGCAAGCTTCATGCGCATCCATCGTAGCTTTATTGCGAATATTAATCATATTACTGAAATTCAGCCATGGTTCAATTCTACTTATAATTTAATCATGAAAGAAGGATCGAAAGTACCTGTTAGCCGTACATATGCAAAAGAACTTAAGAAGCTGCTTCGTATTTAAGAAGCAGCTTTTGTATTTCATCCTTTTATATTTGTAACTGATTCTGTATATTTGACGTTCTGTTATGTAAACGCTTACTTAAGTGTTTATATCCTATACAATAAAGGTACCAAATCGAAAGAGGTGGCCGAAATGAGTACGAAAAAAGTATATAGTTTCTTATCACAAGCATTTATATTCTCAGCTATTATGTTAATTTCAAATATTATTGCAACGCATTTACCAATTCCAATGCCTTCATCGGTAATCGGGTTAGTTATTTTATTTAGTCTATTATGTTTAAAAGTAATTAAATTGGAGCAAGTTGAATCACTTGGAACAGCTTTAACCGGTATTATCGGATTCCTTTTCGTCCCATCAGGTATTTCAGTTATTAATTCTCTTGGTGTAATGGGGCAATACTTTGTACAAATTTTAACTGTAATTGTTGTAGCAACAGTTATTTTACTCGCTGTAACAGGATTATTTGCACAATTCATTTTAGGAAAAGATGAAAAAGAAACAGAAGATACAAAAGAATTGAAAGTAGTAAATAAAGGACGCAAGCACGGAAAGGTTGCGTAACCATTGAATTTATATATTGTTAGGAGGTAATGAACATGGCAAGCACAATGACTCCATATTTCGGAATCGTCGTTTCATTAATCGCATATGGAATCGGAACATTATTATTCAAGCATTCAAAAGGGTTCTTCCTATTTACACCATTATTCGTAGCGATGGTATTAGGGATTGTCTTTCTAAAGGTAGGTAACTTTACTTTTGAAGAATATAATACTGGTGGAAAAATGATTAGTTTCTTCTTAGAGCCAGCAACAATTGCATTCGCTATCCCACTATATAAACAAGTTGATAAGTTGAAAAAATATTGGTGGCAAATTTTATCAGCTATCGTGGTTGGATCTATTTGTTCAGTAATTGTCGTGTTCATTGTTGCAAAAGCAATCGGTTTAGATACAGCAGTAATGAATTCAATGCTACCACAAGCAGCAACAACAGCAATTGCGTTACCAATTTCAGAAAGTATTGGTGGTATTCCTGCAATTACATCGTTTGCGGTTATTTTCAACGCAGTTATCGTATACGCATTAGGAGCATTATTCTTAAAAACATTTAGAGTAAAACATCCGATTGCAAAAGGTTTAGCACTTGGAACAGCGGGCCATGCATTAGGAGTTGCAGTAGGAATTGAAATGGGTGAGGTAGAGGCAGCGATGGCAAGTATTGCTGTAACGGTAGTTGGGGTTGTAACAGTAGTTGTCATCCCGATGTTCATGCCATTCATTGGATAGTAAAACTTACTTAAAAAATAAGAAAAGCAAGCTATTTGTAGGACAGATTTCTACTGATAGCTTGCTTTTTATGTTACAGTAGTGGTAAGACCTATTTAAAAAAATGTAAGTTTCCTTAAATCTTCATTAATACTATGTAGAATACGTTTTGAATTAGGTCATTGTATTGTAAAATAAGAAGTAAGCTACTATATACCTGTTAAGGTAGGCATATAATGAGTTTATAAAAATCTTAATATGAATGAATAATTAAAAGTAGAAAAGAGAGAGAAATCTACTTATTAACGTTTTAGTTTATAGGACAGGAGAGAGTATTCGTCGATTATGCAAATAAAAAACCTGTTTCAAAGCAAAGGATTTCAGAGGTTACTCGTATTAGTAATACTTGCTCTCGTGTTATACGGGCTGCAAAGTATGTTGAATTTAATATTAATTACGTTTATTCTCACGTATTTAATGGATCGATTCCAAAAGTTTATTTCCCGCAAATTAGATCATTTCATGCCTATTAATCGAAAAATTATTATAGCATTTCTATATGTAATGTTAATTGGTGGAATTGCTATTACGTTATTTAAATATTTACCAGTATTAACGATACAAATTTCACAATTGATTTACCAATTCAATGTATTTTTAAGAAACCCACCAGATAGCGAGCTAATTAAGTATGCAGTTAATGCTGTCAATCATATGGAGCTTTCTAAATATGTAGGACAAGGCGTAGACATTTTGTATAAATCGATTACGAATGTCGGGAAATTTGGCCTTCAAGTTTTACTTTCTTTAATTTTAAGTTTATTTTTCTTATTGGAAAAAGCTCGTATTTCTGCTTTTACTGCAAAGTTTAAAGAAAGTAGGCTTGCAATTTTCTATACTGAAATTGAGTACTTCGGAAAGAAATTTGCACGTTCATTTGGAAAGGTAATCGAAGCACAATTTTTAATTGCCGTTGTTAACTGTGTTCTTTCAGTTATCGCATTATGGATATTAGGATTCCCGCAATTATTAGGTTTAGCGTTAATGATCTTCTTACTTGGCTTAATTCCAGTAGCTGGGGTTATCATTTCGTTATTCCCACTTTGTATGATTGCTTACAATATTGGCGGTATTATGTACGTTGTTTATATTTTAGTTATCGTAACAGTGATTCATGCGCTTGAAAGTTACGTATTAAATCCGAAGTTTATGTCGCAAAAAACAAATTTACCGATTTTCTATACTTTTATGGTATTAATTTTCTCAGAGCACTTCTTAGGTGTATGGGGACTGATTATCGGTATTCCAATCTTCATTTTCTTACTAGATGTTTTAGACGTGACAAGTGATGAAATTGAGAAGGATGTTGGAACAAAATAAAGTGAAGTAGAGAAAAAGCATCGATGTTCGATGCTTTTTCTTTTATAACATTATGTTTCTTATGCCATACTGTAAGGAGAATATAGAATAGGGGTGAAGTAATGGCTGTAAATGAAAAGATAGAATTGGCTACATTTGCTGGAGGGTGTTTCTGGTGTATGGTTTCTCCATTTGAAGAGATGGAGGGAATTATACAGGTTGTTTCAGGTTATACAGGCGGTCATAAAGAGGACCCAACGTATAAAGAAGTGTGCTCAGAAACAACAGGACATTATGAAGCGGTACAAATTACATTTGATGCAAATAAAATGTCGTATGAGGAATTGTTACATATATATTGGAGACAAATTGATCCGACCGATATTGGAGGACAATTCCACGACCGCGGACAGTCTTATGAAACAGTGATTTTTTATCATAATGAAGAACAACATAAAAAAGCTGAGGCCTCAAAAGAAGAGCTTGAGCAGAGTGGACGCTTTTCAAAACCAATTGCGACAAAAATACTACCAGCAGCTACATTTTATCCAGCTGAAGAATATCACCAAGGATATCATAAGAAAAACACATTCCGCTATGAGTTATATCGTAAAGGCTCAGGACGAGATGCTTTTATTAAGCAACATTGGCCAAAGGATAATGCTCATTTAAAAGAAAAACTCAATGAGATGCAGTTTTATGTAACGCAGGAAAATGGTACAGAACCACCATTTCGAAATGAGTATTGGAACCATAAAGAGGAAGGTCTTTATGTAGACATCGTTTCAGGTGAGCCGCTATTTACTTCTCTAGACAAATTTGATAGTGGATGTGGATGGCCTAGTTTTACAAAAACAGTTATGTCAGCAAGTGTGAAAGAAAAGATGGATGTAAGTCATAATATGACACGTACAGAAGTGAGAAGTAAAGAAGGAGACTCACATCTTGGGCACGTATTTCCAGACGGTCCAGGACCAAATGGCCTTCGTTACTGTATTAATTCCGCAGCTCTTCGATTTATTCCAAAAGAGGAATTAGAGAAAGAAGGCTATGGCGATTTCCTAATCTTGTTTGGAAATAAAAAATAACCTCGCAGTTAGCGAGGTTATTTTTTGTTATTTTGTTTTTTTCTTTTTAAATTTGCTTAATACTTCATAAACGATTGGAACAATAAGAAGTGTTAATAACGTTGAACTTGTTAATCCACCAATTACCGTTACACCAAGTCCTTTAGAAATTAAGCCACTACCTTCAAATCCTAATGCAAGCGGGATAAGAGCACCGATTGTTGCAATTGCAGTCATTAAAATTGGACGAAGGCGTGTTGCACCAGCTTCTAATAAAGCTTCACGTGTTGATAGACCTTCATTTTCTTTATGAATAACGCGGTCGATAAGCACGATTGCATTTGTTACAACGATACCGATTAACATAAGGGCACCGATCATTGCAGATACACTTAATGTTTCACCAGAGATTAATAAGGCAACAAGAGCCCCGATGATTGTGAATGGTAGCGAGAATAAAATTGCGAATGGTGCAAGAGCACCGCCAAATGTAACGACAAGAACGAAGTATACAATGGCAATCGCAGCTAACATCGCTAAGCCAAGTTGTTTGAATGATTCTTGAATATCTTTAGTAACACCGCCCATAGAAACATCTACACCAGAAGGAAGATCCATTTTATCTACTTCTTTTTGGACTGCAGCAGATGCTTTTGAAACGTCATCAGATGTTAATTTTGCACTAACCTCTGCATAAACACGGCCATCTCGGTGTGTTACTGTATTCGATGTTTCACCTTCTTTTACAGTCATAACATCTTTCACAGCTACTTCATTACCAAGTGGCGTTGTAATTTTACGATTTGTTAAGTCATCAATTGTTTCATAATTTTGTTTTTCAGCTTCTACATATACATTGATATCTTTACCGTCTTTTTTAATTGTTGTCAAAACAGGTCGATCATGTTGATTAGAAAGTCCCATTCCAATTTGAGCAGCCGTTAAGCCCATTTTACTCAGCTTTTCTTGATCTGCGACTAAAGTGTACTCTGCATATGTTTTTGCAATACTAGAATCTATATCTTTTAAGTCTTTATTTTTCTTCATGATATTTTGAATATCTTTTACGACAGGCTTAATGTCTTCTGAGCTATCTCCGTAAACGTATAGTTTAATTTCATTACTACCGCCACTTGCTCCGAAGTCTTGGTTTTTCCATTCGCCTTTGCCAGACATTTTCTGTAAATCTTTAACGACTTGTTCTTTTTCTTTTTCGAAGTTTTTCGTGTCGTTATCATATTGAACGAAGAACATAGCTTGATTTGTTTGACCAGGGCTCATTGGGTTCTCTCCACCTAATGAGAACTGAATTGTTTTCACGTCTTTATTATCTTGGAAGTGCTTTTCAGCTTTCGTTGCAATTTTTTCAACGTCTTCTAATGTTTGACCTGGTTCAGGTTTGTATGTTGCGATAATCATTTTTTCTTCTTCAGAAGGTAAGAAACTTACACCGATAACGGGCACAAGTGCGAGACTACCAACTAATAGAAGGACAGCAATACTAGATGTAATAATTTTGTGATTTAAAGCCCATTCAAGTATACGTTTATACCCATTTGCTAATTTGCTCGGTTTCTCTTCATGATGTACCTCTTTTTCTCTCATGCTTTCTTTCTTAAATAAGGAATGAGCAAGCATTGGTACGATTGTAACAGCCACTAGTAACGACGCTAATAAAGCGAAGACGATAGTTAAGGCAAATGGTAAGAACATTTCACCAATCATACCTTTTACTAGTCCGAGCGGTAAGAATACAGCAATTGTTACAATGGTAGAAGACATAATCGGGATAAACATTTCTTTCGTAGCTTCACGAATTAAATCTTTTCCTCGTAATTTCTCTTCTGATAACGACATACGTCGATAAATATTTTCAATAACAACAATCGAGTCATCGACAACGCGGCCTATAGCAACTGTCATTGCTCCAAGTGTCATAATATTAAGCGTAATATCCATTTGTTTTATGACTAAAACAGCAATTAATAAAGAAAGTGGTATTGAAACGACAGAGATTAACGTTGTTCGAATATTTCGTAGGAACAGCATAATAATAACAATCGCAAAGATAGCACCGAAAATTGCTTTGCTCAGCATTGTTTCAACTGATTTTTCAATAGGTGCACCTTGGTCGAATGTTGAAATGATCTCTAAATCTTTATATTTTTTCTCAAGATCTTTTACTTTATCTTTTACTGCATTTACAACATCAACTGTATTTGCATCAGAGGCCTTCACAATTTGAATTCCAATTGCTTCTTTTCCATTTGTTCGAGAAATGGATTCTGCTTTCCCAACTTCTTTAATGTCAGCAATTTCGTCTAATGTAACTGTTGGAATTCCGTTCATAGCAGCTGGATTCATTTGCGGCGTTTGTGCACCAGCGCCAGCATTTTGACTACCTTGACCGTTAGGTGATGAAGGTATAGCTGGGATTTTAAGTTCTTTTAACGCTTTAATCGTTGTAATATTGCCATCTACAACAACTGATTTTTCCGTGTCTTTAAACGTGTATAAGCCAAGTGGTAAAGATACGTCCGATCCCTTAATCACATTTTTTACAGTATCTTCACTTAGTCCTAATTCTTTCATTTTATCTTTCTTGAAGACGAGCTGTACTTCATCTACTTGTTGACCTGCAATTTGAACAGATGCAACACCATCAAGTCCTTTTAATCCTGGTACAACATTTTTCTCTACATTTTCAGTTAAGGTAGCTAAAGATTCATTCTTGCTTGCTACGCTTAACGAAATAACAGGAAAAGCATTGAAGTTTACTCGTGAAACTTTAGGATCTTTAACACCTTCTGGGAGTTTTACATTCGTGAGAGCTTCTTTAATTTCTGTTTCAGCTTTTTCCATATTTTTATCAAAATCGTATTCTACTTGAATAGAAGATGCGTTTTGAAAAGATGATGAGCTCACAACGTTAACACCGCTTAAATTTTGTAGTTGTTCTTCCATCGGCTTTGAAACTTTATCAGCTACTTCTTCTGGTGTAGCACCAGGATAGACCGTAGTTACTGTCACAATCGGTGTTGTAATATCAGGAATTGTTTCCAGCTTCATATTGAGGCCAGAGTAAATTCCCGCAATAGTAACAATAATGGTTAGTAGCCAAACTGCGAACTTATTTTTTAACGAGAAATTGATGATTTTGTTCATGTTTGCGCTCCCTTTTTATTATATTGACCAACTGGTCAGTCTAATACATAATATAACTGACCGTTTGGTCAATCGTCAATAAAAAGAGATGGTATAATAAATCCATAATAAGATGCGAGATTAAATTTAGGAGAGAAGATATGAAAGAAAAAGAGCGTTTAATTATAGAATCGGCTATGAAGTTATTTGCTACTAAGGGTGTAAATGCGACATCAGTGCAGGAAATTGTGACAGCTAGTGGTATATCTAAGGGGGCTTTTTACTTATATTTTAAATCAAAAGATGAGCTTTTATTAGCGACACTTCGATATTATTATGACAAAATTCAAAAGAAAATGCTGGATATTGAGCAAGAGTCTTTGTTACCACGTGAAAAATTTGCAAAACAATTACATTGTCAGTTTAATGATATACAAAGGCATAAAGAGTTTATTATTATGCATGCGAGAGAAAATGCGATTCCGTTTAATAAAGAAGTGGAAGAATTTATGATGCGGATGAAGTTAGAGTCTCATGCATTTTATCGAAATAGTTTATTGTCCATTTATGGTGAAAAGATTATGCCATATTTATTGGATTTAGTAATTATGGTGGAAGGCATATGCCGTGGGTATTTAGAATTAATTATTTTACAAGCAACAGAAATTGATTTATCTTACGTCTCTGCTTTTATTTTAAAAAGAGTAGATAATCTAGTAGATGGCTTGGTAGAGTCTTCGGAAGAGCCTATTTTACATGAAGAAAAGCTTGGAGAATTTCTTTGTAAATCAGAGCTCATTAAGGAACAAGTTAAAGAGCATTTTTTAAAAGAAATTATTGGATTTAAGCGCACTCTAGCTGATCAATTAGAGGACGATGAGTTGCTAGTAACATTAGATGTTTTAGAGGCGGAAATGCGATTGCTTAATCCAAGAATTCCGGTAATTAGAGGTATGTTAGCAAATTTAGAGGCGTATCCGGAATTAAAAGAATTTCGATTACGCCTTATAGGATACTACAATATAAAAAATTCTTAATAAAAACAAGTAAAAAACTCCTTGTCTACACAAGGAGTTTTTTCTTAAAGACTACTTACTATTTTGAGACCATTCTTCAACATCCCAAACCTTTGTGATCCAATCTTCATAGAATTCCGGTTCGTGACATACAAGAAGAATAGTCCCTTTGTATGCTTTCATAGCCTTCTTTAGTTCTTCTTTTGCTGTAACATCAAGATGGTTTGTTGGCTCATCAAATAGTAGCCAGTTACTTTCTTCACCCATTAACTTACATAAACGAACTTTTGCTTGTTCTCCACCACTTAATTGACTTAATGGGCGAGAAATATGTTCGTTTTTTAATCCGCATTTTGCTAACATCGCACGAATTTGATGCTGGTCTAGGCCAGGGAATGTATTCCATACATCATCAATTGGTGTTATATTATCAGCTTTAACTTCTTGCTCAAAGTATGCAGGCTCTAAGAAGTCA
Organism: Bacillus sp. 22475; assembly: GCF_052044835.1. NCBI lineage: Bacteria > Bacillati > Bacillota > Bacilli > Caryophanales > Bacillaceae > Bacillus > Bacillus sp. 22475. Next base: position 115,536 of record NZ_JBQENW010000005.1, read on the forward strand.
CCAAGACTTGTTTTACCGTTTAAAGGTTTAATTTTACCTAAGATTGTTTTTAGTAACGTTGATTTACCAACACCATTACATCCAACAATAGCAATTTTTTCACCACGCTCAATTGTCATTGATAGCTTTGGTAGTAGCGGATATGTATATCCGATTTCTACATTTTCACCTTCAAAGACGAAGCGGCTACTTGCACGACTTTCTTTAAATGAGAATTCAGGTTTAATTGCTGTTTCCGGACGATCAATAAGTTCCATACGATCAAGTTGTTTTTGACGACTCTTTGCACGACCTGTCGTTGAATAACGAGCCTTGTTCTTTGCAATGAAGTCTTCTTGCTTTTTGATAAACTCGCGCTGCTTTTCATAAGCGTTTATATGTTGATTTTTATTGATTTCTGCTAGTTCTAGGAATTTTTCATATGTCGCTGTATAGCGTGTCATTTTTGTGAATTCTAGATGGAAAATAACATCAACACATTTGTTCATAAATTCTGTATCATGAGAAATTAATAAGAACGCATGTGGATATTCTTTTAAATAAGTTGTTAACCAATGAATATGTTCAACATCTAAATAGTTAGTAGGTTCATCAAGCAATAACACTTCTGGTTGTTCAAGTAATAGCTTTGCAAGCAATACTTTTGTACGTTGTCCACCACTTAGTGCTGAAACATCACGATCTAAACCAATAGCATCAATTCCAAGACCACGTGCAGCCTCTTCAATTTTCATATCTAGTAAATAGAAACCACCTGCTTCAAGTGCATCTTGTATTTCTGCCATTTGTTCAAGAAGTTCTTCTAGTTCTTCTGGTGTAGCAGTTCCCATTTTTTCTGTAACTTCATTTAAAGCTGTTTCCTTTTCGAATAACGGTAAAAATGCATCCGCTAGTACGTCACGAATTGTACGTCCAGGCGTTAAAACCGTATGCTGATCTAAGTAACCGTAATGTGTGCCTGGTGTCCATTCTACACGACCTTCGTCATGAATAAGCTGACCAGTAATGATATTCATGAATGTTGATTTACCAACACCGTTTGCACCAACTAATCCAACGTGCTCACCTGCTAATAATCGCATAGATACATCTTTAAATAATGTACGATCGCCAAATGTATGTCCTAATTTTTCAACTGTTAATAAGCTCATAGTATCCTCCGTCCAACTTGAAATAGTACCTTGAATCATGATACTAAATTCTTTCATATAATGCCATCATTTCAAAATGTATATTTTTTCAAAAAAAGGGTTGCATTAATTTTCTGAAAATATATAATATAATTGAACAGTGGTTAATTAAATGTGTGAGGTATGAAATATGTCGCCAAGGAAAGCAGTTAAACAAGAACTAACAAGAGAAATGATTATGAATGTAGCTAGGGGGCTATTTATAGCACAAGGATATCAACATACTTCAATGCGCAAAATTGCAACAGAACTTGGATATAGCCATGGTTCGATTTATTATCATTTTAAAAACAAAGCAGAGCTATTTTACGCAATGGTGGAACAGGATTTTCAATTATTAAATAAAAAGTTAGATGAAATTTGTAATCAAAAATTATCGAGAGAAGAGCAACTAAGAGCAGTTTTATTCGGTTTTATTGAATTTGGTCTAAGAAATCAGAGTCATTATGAAATTATGTTTTTAATTAAAGATGACGGATTAAAAGAGTGTTTGGCAAATAGTCCTAATGTTAGCTATGAAAAATTTGCGAAGGTTATTTCTTCTTTATGTGATGGGAAATTAAATGCGATGATAATATGGTCTGTTTTTTTATCATTACATGGATTTGTAGCACATTATTGCAGAAGTGGCCAAACGTTTGAAGAACTACAAGGTTTGGCTAAGGTACATGTAGAGTTTATTTCAAAATCGCTTCTTATGTAAGTGATTTTCTTTTTAAAATTAATTGAACGATGGTTAATTAATTTAGGAGGGGATTTATAATGAAAAAAGCTTTAGTATTAGGTGCTTCCGGTTCAATGGGTTGTGCAATTGTAAACGAATTATGTAGCAGAGGGATTCATGTAGTTGCTTTTGCAAGAAATAAGGAGAGATTAGGTGCATTATTTTCTGGGAACAAACATGTAGAAGTTGTAGCAGGCGACGTATTTATACAAGAGGATATAATGAATGCTGCTAAAGATGTTGATATTATATTTCATGCTGTAAATATTCCGTATTCAGATTGGGAGAAACAACAAGAGAAATTATTAATAAACATATTAGAGGTATCGAAACATTACGGTATCAAACTAGGAATAGTTGATAATATTTATGCGTATGGAAGGCAAGGGGAAGGGCTTGTAAAAGAAGATGCTAAAAAGAGACCACAAACAAAGAAAGGGAAGATTCGTTTACAACTTGAAGAGATGGCAAAACAAGCTAATGTACGAATGTTTATTGCTCATTTCCCAGACTTTTATGGTCCAAATGCAGAAAATACACTTGTCCATCATACATTAAAGGGAATACTTGCAAATAAAATGTCTAGCTTTGTTGGAGATAAAAAGATTGCCCGTGAATATATTTTTACACCAGATGGTGCAAAAGCGATGGTTGAATTAGCTTCACATGATGAGGCCTATGGACAAAATTGGAACATACCAGGTTATGGTGTCATTACAGGTGAGGAAATGATTCAACACATACGGGAATTAACGGGATATACCAAACGAATAATAGCTGTAAAAAGAGGAATGATCCAGTTCATTGGTCTGTTTGATAAGCAGATGAATGAATTTGTGGAAATGCTATATTTGACGGAAAAACCAGTTGTATTAAGCGGGGAGAAATATGAGAGGTGTATCGGGGAGATACCAAAAACTTCGTATTATAATGGGCTAAAAGAAATGATTATATCTATGCAAAAAAAGGGTGTGTAAATGTTAGGATATAAAAAAGTTACTTCTACCTATAGAAGTAACTTTTTTGTTATGCCTTTTGTTTAACTTCACTAACTTTCTTTTCAGCTACAATAAAATGTGGTCTACGTTTTGTTTCATAATAAATACGACCGATATATTCACCAATAACACCTAGGAATATGAGTTGAATACCGCCAATAAATAGTATAGCGGAAATGAGAGTAAAGTAACCAGGAACTTCCACACCACCAAGGATGATTTGAACGAACGTAGTGATTACATATAAAAGTCCAAAAATGGTTGTTAGTAATCCGAGATATATAGATAGACGTAACGGTTTATTATTGAATGAAATTACACCATCAATTCCGTAATTTAATAATTTCGAGAAGGTCCATTTACTTTCTCCATCAGAACGTAATACATTTTCATATTCAATGATTAATTCGTTATAACCGATCCAAGAGAATAAGCCCTTTGAAAATCGGTTGTATTCACTTAAAGATACTAAAGAATCAACTGCTCTTCGACTTAAAAGTCTAAAGTCACCAATACCATCTACTAATTCAATATCTACAAACTTATTCATCACCTTATAGTAAAGACGAGAGACGAAAGAGCGAACGGGTGAATCACCAGTTCTTGTCCTTTTTGCAATGACTTGGTCGTAGCCGTCGTTATATCCTTCTAACAGTTCTTTTATTAACGTAGGAGGGTGTTGTAAGTCAGCATCCATAATAACAATTGCATCGCCTGTAGCATATTTTAAACCTGCTAACATTGCAGCTTCTTTTCCGAAGTTTCGACTAAATGATATATAGTGTACTGACGAATCTGAACTAGCTAAATCGCGTAAAATATTTAAAGTATCATCTTTACTACCATCATTAACAAAAACAAATTCATAATCGGTAGTTAATTTATGAATTTCAAGAGAAGTCTCTGAATAAAAGGCACGAAGCACCTTTTCTTCATTGTAGCATGGTACAACGATTGAAAGAGTCATTTTTGACACTCCTTGTTTGTAATGGGTTAAAACAATGTTATGCGTTTTATATGAAGCTACCCAATTGGATAGCTTCATGATTCATTGAGTGCTCATTATTGCTTTTTAAAAGAAAATTTTCGTCGTGCTTTTGGATTTGTGAAAATTAGTAAAGCTACACAAATAATTAGTGAGATGATTGATATAATCATACCTAATTTAAAGTAAGGTGTAACGTAAGTCATTTCGATTACATGTGAGCCTTTTGTAATGGGAACACCGATAAAGGCAGAATTCGCTTTCGTAAATTCCGTTTCTTTTCCATCAACTTTTATAGTCCAACCTTTACTATATGGAACAGATAAATATAGGAGCCCGTCTTTATTTGAGTTGATATCTCCTTTTAAATAATTGTTCTTATAATAAATATTTTCAAGTCTACTTTCAGTTAATTTTTTTGTTTCTTTTTGTACACTTTCATAGTTTACAATATTTGCTTGTAAGTCACCTAATTCATACTCACCTGCCGCATCAATAGAGATAGTTAGGTTTTCTGGACGCTCATTGCCTAAATTGTAAACAAATCTTTCTAACGGATACGAGTATGCACCAGCATCGTCACCTTTTCCTATCGTTTTTCCATTAACAGCTGCATTGAATGTACCTGCATTTTTCAATTTTAATTCTATCAGTAGATCACCAGGCGTATTAGGATAATTGATAGGTACGATCATATTTCCATAGCCATGAACAATTAGTTTGTTTCCTTCTTTTTCCATGTTTTCGAATTTTGCTTTTTCCGTTTTAATAGATACTGCCTTTGATTTAAGATCTTGTTTATTAAAATGGTTTAATGAAAATTCTTTTGTATTATTAACGACAACAGCATGTAATAATAATTGATCACGCTGAGCGAAGTTTAATTTAGAAAACTCTTCTTCACTTATAGCTGAATCATATACATATCCTAACGGTAAAGCATAGTCGTTTTTGTAAATATTATACGGTCCTACTTGCTGTAATAGTTTATATCCATAAGGTACATTCTTTGGATCTGTATCAGCACTTAATACGCGATATTTTACACCTAGCATATTTTCAAGTAGTAGTCGACTATCAGCTTGATAAAACATTGAAGGTGTATCGTACATTTGGAATACGCCATATTTATTTTTCATAAAGTCATGGACATAATAATTAACCAAGCTTTGATACGTACTTACGCCATGATATCCTTGTAGCATTGGTGTGTTATATTCGCTATATGGATTAAGAATACGATAAAAGTCTTTATCATTTTCTTGTATGTAGCGAATTGCAGCAATTTCTTCTTTATTATCATAGCCTGGTTCGTGTAACTTTTCAGTTGAAATCTGGCTCTGTCCGTAAACGGTACTAAGTATATTATTCGCATACATATAATTCATAGAAATTGTGCTAACGAGTATGTTCAATACAACTAAAAATTGTATGAAGGGTTTAGAAATATAACGCCATAAACATACTGTAATAACAGAAAGAACGACAGTTCCGAGTAAAATGTTATCAACGTCTTGTAAAGGTTTATCAGTTACATTTATATTTGCTTTTCTATAAAATGCATAAATGAATAATCCAATAGACACTAATAAACTTATTAAATAAGGTAATTTGTAGTCTTTCTTATGAACAATCATCCAATCTAAGATGTATGCAATTGTTTGGGCAATGACAAATACAAATAAATAAAACCATCTAGATTGCATTGCTGAAAAACCATTAAATACAGAATATGTATATGGAAGCATAAATAGAATGAACATGAATAACGTAAAGAATACTTTATTTTTAACGAGTTTATCACGTATAAACATTCCAAATACGATTAAGAATAAAATTAAAGCTGGTAAAGCTAGTTGATGATTTTCAGCACTATACATGAAGAAAATATTTTCCATTAAATCTTTATAAAATTTATCTTCAAATAATAGTGGTATCTCAAACTTTTTTGATAGTCGATCGGCGCTAAATACGGCATTAACTGATGGTAGGAAGCAAACGGCGGCTAAACCGAGTGATAGTCCGTACAATAAGCCGATTCTAATATAATAAGTTAGAAAAGAGACAATCGTTTTATTTTGTTGTGTCGCAAAGTATTGGAATAATGCATAAATGAATATGAAAATACTTGTGATAAAAGCAAAATAAAAGTTTGATGCTAACATTAAAGTAGCAGCGATTAGGAAAAGTCCGCGCTTCTTTTCAATAATATATTTATCAAGTCCCCATATTACTAATGGTAAAAATACAATGGCATCAGCCATGAAATCCCATAGTAAAGAGTGGCGGATGAAAGTAATACAGCCACCATATATAATAGCAGCAACAAAAGATGAGAATGCTGTTTTATTATGGTAACGTAAAGAGCCATACATGAATAACATAGCTAAAAAGTTTTTTAAAATACTCATGTATAATTTCACGTCATACACTTGCTCAAGACTTAGTTTAGGTAGTAACAGTGTAATCCAGAAAAACGGTGATGTGCTGTAATAATAACTAAACTCTCCAAATAAATCTCCACCTAACCCATAATCAAAAGACCAGAAAAGGTTGCCATCTTTAAAGGCATGTTGCAGAAGAAACGTAAAGAAGCCAAATTGGCGTAATGCATCCCCTGTACCAGAAAAGGCTTGATTAGATGTTAAAAAGAAATAATGAAAAGCAAAAGCACACAATAATAATATTGGCATAATTATTATCGTTTTCTTGGAAAAGAACTTATTATTCGGCTTTATGCTCATAAAAATTGATAATCCTCCTTTAAAAGTTGTTATCATGTAGCAACTAGTTTTTAGGTAGCATATAAAAACACACCAATTTTTAAAGGTGTGTTCTTTAGTTTTAACATGAGAAAATATATATTTTTGTTGAAGCATATATATTTTTACAGGCGTTGAAATTCATAGTTTACATGTAATTTAGTATAAGGCATTTTCAGAAAGTAAGTCAATTTGACCTGGAATATATAGAATTTTTTTACTGAAGAAAAATGGTGGTATATAAAAAAACAAAAAGCTTTTCCTATTTAAAAATGGAAAAGCTTTTTGTTTTTAAGCATGTTTACGAATGAGCTTTTGTTTTATAAACCCTAAAACGAATCCACGTATTTGAGGGTCAATTAAAACCCCGATTATACCGTATAGTATACCAGTAAGCGTTAAAGCAACTAATGGTGGTAAGTTGATTAATGTAAATCGGTATATGCCATAACTAATAAGAAAGGCTAAGGAATTAAATATAATTCCTTTAACTAATAATTGTATGCCTTTACGAATAAAGAGGGTAAATCCGATTAATAGTGTAATTTCGGTAAGGATAGCTGCGACAGCTGCCCCCATCATTCCGTATTTACTACCTAATACAATATAACTTATGATGGCAACAACTAATCCAATAGTCATTGTTGTTGCACGTTTCCATTGCTGGCCAATTGTTGTTAAATTGTCGGCTAGTGGATAGTTAATTGATTGTAAAATAACCATAAACGCTAAAATAGCAAGAGCGTCACCAGCGGGAGCGTACTTTTCTCCTAATAAACTAACAATCCAGAAACTTGGATCAGCAATAAAGGGAATAGAAATTCCCATTCCTAAAAAAGACATAAGTTTTAATTCAAAACTTGATAATTTTCTATGTTCTTCAATGTTTTTCTCATTACCAAAAGCAAAAAGCCTTGGATAAAAGGCAGCTGCAATTACTCCAGGTATTTGATATAGTACAGCAGGTATTTTAGATGCAGCACCAAAGAATCCAACTTGATTATATGTTGAAACTTTTTCTAATATAATAGGCCCCAATTGTGGTAAGAGCATGATGATGATTCCATTGATTGTAAAAATAAGTAGTTGATCTAAAATACCTTTATCCCAACCCTTATGGACTTTCGTATAGCGTATTGTCATTATAAAGGCGATAACACCTGTTACAAGACTAGATACCCCGTACATGGCAGCAACCATCATAAGTGACCATTGAAAAGACATTCCTAGTAATAAGGCAGCAGCAGCTGTTACACCTTGTAGTACAGAAATAATAGCTGTAAATTGCATGCGTTCTGTTACTTGGAAGTAAGCCATTCCAACACCTTGTAAAGTTGCTCCGAACATTGTTGGTAGAACAACCCAATATACCATCGCACGTAAGTAAGCATCGGGATAGAAGAACTGGGCAAAAATGGCGAAGAGTACAGAAATTACGATAGCTAATATTAAACGAATACGTAAATAACTACTTATTAGTACACTAATATTAGCATCGCTTCTCGTTCCTTCACGCATAAACGTATGTGTCAAACCTGCATCTGTAAAGTAACAAATAACAGCTGAAACTGCTAATGCAGTTGTAAACATACCGTAATCCTCTGGAGAAACATATCTTGCAAAGAGAATTGTTGCAATGGCCAGTACAAAGCGGACAGTAATGTTTCCTACAAATAGGTAGGATGCGTTTTTTAGAATTTTATTTGTTTTCATGAGAAAGGACCTTTCTATTCTTTAGGACCCGGTTAGCTTGTCCTATTTGTAAATTTGATTTGTTCACAGAAAGAGAGAGTATCGTTATATTTTCGGTTTAAGAAAACAGAAATTTAATTCGTACAAACCAAAGCATTGCATATAGCTTTTTACTACGCTTTCCATTTTTTGAATAGATTTTACGGCAATATCTCTTTATATCTTTTTTGATTAATTGAACTTGGGCATTATTTAATTGAGAGTTTTCTTTAATGTATATACAAGCATTATTGATAACCGTATAAGGGAATAAATAAGTCTCAAGAATTTCAATAAGTGACTGAGAATCTTTTGTAATGAAATCTTGAGATTTATTATGTACCCAGTCCTTCATACGATTGAATACTTCCAGCTCTTTTGTTGTTTTTAATTCATAATCTTTATACTTAGAAGAAAGATTTCCTTCTGATAAGATTCTATAATATGTTAAGTATTCATCGACATAACATACATTTGTCACACTCATAAGCTTAAATAAAAACTCCAAGTCTTCGCCCCAACTACATCCTGGTGTAAAACGAATGTTATGATCCATTACGATGGATCGTTTGAAAATCCAAGTACTTGTTTGAGCAACAACTTGATGTGTTAGGAATGCTTTTGCCATATCGCCTTTAATAAAGTTTGTTGTATGTTCAACCTTCTCGCCTGTTTCTTCGTAGAAATTCATATAACCACAATAGCACGCGTCCATGTTGTTTTTATGCATACTTTCGACTTGCTTCTCAATTTTAGTTGGATGCCATAAGTCATCACTATCAAGGAAAGCGACATATTCTCCGCTAGCACTTTCGATACCTGTATTACGAGCTACCGAAACACCTTGGTTTTTTTGATGAACGTATTTTACTTGCCTTGGATATTTTTCGGCAAGGTTTTTCACGATAGAAGGTGATTGATCTTTACTTCCATCATCTACAATTACAATTTCAATGTTTTTATATGTTTGATCTAGTATTGACTGCATTGTTTCTTCAATATATTTTTCCGTGTTATACAGAGGTATGACAACAGAAACAAGTTGCTTTTGTTCCATCATAGAATTTTTATCTCCTCAAGTTTTTTATGTCTTGCACCATATATACAAGCCCTTTGAAAGGGAGAAGATTACAAGAACATCTGTATAAGTTTAACGCATATAAACTTTGTAAATCAACTTTCTATTAAAAAGGTGGCGGGAAGTGAGATTCTTATGGTTAATTCTCGTATTTCAAACAGCTTTAACATGTTTATTGCATATAAATTCTTATTTATACCATTTTAACTTATTAGTAAGTAGGATGTATTTATTGTAACGATTGTGAAGGCGAATAAATTATTATTGAGAATAAAAAAACCTCTTAATTTTTGAAATAAATTAAGAGGTTTTTTATATTAACTTTGAAATATTAGGTTAGTCTTTGTCTGGCTTAGTTGCATTTAATTTTTGCTTTAGTAACGCATAATCTTGCGTTAATGTTACAAGTTGATGATGTTGTTTAGAAATTTTTCTTGTTAGGTCAAAAATTAAGATGAAACAGAATAATAGTCCAAATAAGAATAAAATGGAAGGGGGATATTCTACTTTTAATAGTTTTCCAATCCAGTTTATAATTTTATCAGTAGAACTTAAAATAGCCATTGCAATACAAACTAAAATCCATAAAATAGCATATTTCGTTTCTAAAGTTCCACGGCGAATGGAATTAATAATTAATAATAATAATAATAAAATAAAGATGAATGAAAAGGTAATTATAGGCATTTATATTATCAACCTTTCACGATTTTTTGCATCAATATAGCAAGACTTACTTTAATCATGTAATATGCAGATTTAAAAGGTGTAATGGAAGATTGTCCACCTTGTCGCTCTTGCATATTTACAGATATTTCATTAATGCGAAGTTTTTTCTTTTTTAAATGAATAAGAACTTCTGGTTCTGGATAATCTTTTGGATAGTTGTGTGCAAAAATTTTAATTACCTCTCGATTGATAGCACGATATCCAGAAGTTGGATCCATAAATGTTTGTTTTGTTAGTACTTTCAATAGAGCAGTAAAATAAAAAATACCGATCCTTCTAGAAATACTACCTTTATATGCTGTTTTTTCTGTAAAACGTGACCCTAGCACCATATCGCATTCATCTTCAGCGATAGGCTTTATAATTTTATATAAATCATCTGGATTATGTTGTCCATCAGCATCGAACTGAATCGCAATATCATATCCGTTCTCATATGCGTATTTATATCCAGTTTGTACAGCTGAGCCAATACCTAGGTTATATGGTAAATTCACAAGGTGAACAGGAAAATCTTTTACGATTTGAGCTGTTTTATCGTGTGATCCATCATTAATAACGCAAATGCTTAATCCTGTAAAATGCTGTTTTAGTTTTAATAATCTTGTTAATGTATCTGCAATTGCTTCTTCCTCGTTATACGCTGGAATAATAATTAACGTTTTTGGTATTGAAATTGGTACTTCAATAGTCATTACCGCACCATCCCTTATATACTTAATCATATTATGGTTATTTTTAAACGAACTTTATTTAATATACCATTAACAGTATAACAAAATAAAGGAAAAGCTGATGCATGATTTAGGAGAACAGATTGAGAATAAAATGGTAAGAGGTGATATTTTGTATAAAAAAATACATGCAAGGAAGAACCTGTGCATGTATGATGAAAAGATTGTATTAAATATTCCAAGGCTTACTTAAAGTTAAAACTTCAGCCATCTCCTTGCTTTTTAAACGTCCTTTTTTTCGATTTTCCGCGCGTTCTGAACCGGTTGTGTGTAACCAATGTTCTTCCTCAGTTTCAGGAAGTACTTGTGGTACAGATGAAGGTTTTCCATCTTTTATTGCTACAAATGTAATAAAGCAAGTAGCAGCAATTCTACGCTCGCCTGCTAATAAATTTTCTGCAATTACTTTTACGAAAACTTCCATTGAAGATTTCCCTGTATAACATACGAATGCTTCATAACAAACAGAATCAGCTTGGTGAATTGGAGTTAAAAAATCAACTGAATCGATAGATGCTGTTACGCAATGTTTACGACTATGTCTTGCAGCCGCAATTGAAGCAATACTATCAATTTCTGCTAATAATTTCCCTCCAAAAAGTGTTTGGTGATTATTTAAATCGTTAGGAAAAACACGTGTTGTCTTAATTGCTTTAGATTCTCGCATGAATTTCTTTTCCATATATTCAGCCCCTATAGTCTGTTTTCAATCAGAATAATATGTGTAAGCGGAGTACTCATATTAGATATTTAATGAAGTAAAGTGTATTCCAAAAGAGGATTATTTAAACTTCTGTATTTGTATTCATGTAACTGAAAGAAAATTTATTTTATCTAAAATGTAGTGTAAAAGAGGATTCGCTTACATTGCAAGTGAAAAAGTAATGACTATGTATTTGTCATAGAAATTTCCTATCAGCCGTGTACCCATTCATGATAGAATCGTTTTGTTATGAATGGAAATAGAGGTGCAATGGACATATGAATCATATACAAACAAATTTTTCATCTTTTTTCAATAAAATTATGATCGGTGCGATGCTCGCATTTTTTGTTTATAGTTGTTGGGCAGCATTTGAGACAAGTAAGCAATTTTTTGGAGGAAGTACAACAAGTGTAACAATCATATTGGCAATTTTCGTCATACTCATTTTGTTAGTAGCATCAATACTACAATATCGTTTTACAGATAAACAATTTCTTATTTTTCTTATAAGTATATCTATAGTTGTGAGACTTAGTATGCTTTTATTTGTAGATGCTCCAATAATTGGTGATATGAAAGTGATGTATGAGTCTGCAAAGCAGATTGCAATTGGTAATAATATAGGGACTGTAACTCATTTGCCTTTTATTATATATGAGTCAGTAATTATTCGTATATTTGGTGATACATTATTCGCTTTACAACTATTTAATGTGTTATTTTGCGCAGGGACCGTATTTTTTATTTATCGTATTGCGGCAATGGTTTTTGGAGAAGAATGCGGTCGTATTGCTTCCATATTTTATGCTCTGTATATTCCAAATATATTCATGAGTTCCGTATTAACTCCTGAGTCACTTGCAATACTTTTATTTTATTTTGCTTGTTACATACTTTTGTATAAAGGATTAGATCATCCTTATATGTGGGTGTTTTCAGCGATTTTATTTGCATTTAGTAATATGATTTTCCCAATGGGATTATTTCTTCCTATTTTTATCGCTGTATATGTATTATTAATTGAAGTGTTTCAATCAGCAACGAAACAAAAGGTGTTACTAAAGATGATAGGGATACTTATTCTATTTTATAGTGTTCATTTTGGTGTGAATTATGGAATTAAGACAATGGGAATGTCACAATATACGATTTCAAATGAGGCGTATGTTCAATCGGTCTTAATTGGCAAAACACAACATGAGGAAAAAATGCCGAAAAATCAAAGTGTAACAGAGCATATTGATCAAAAGTTAAAAGAGATTGAGGGAGAAAGGTTTAAACTTTTAGAACCGATGATAAATCAGTTTTCAGATGAGGGGATAAATTCTCTTCTTTTCAAATGTGAAAAACTGATATATATAGCCGTAACATTGTTTATGGCCATAGCTCTATTACACTTCCTTATTAAGAAACAACAAAATGAGGGATATATGTTGTTCTTGTTTTTAATTAGTGGCTACGTATTGTTAAGACTCTTCCAAGTAGATGTGGCGTATTACAATATAATTATGCCAGCACTGTTTATTTTGCAGAGCTTTGGTGTTTATATGAGTTATATGTATTGTCAAAAAATATTTTTCAGAAAATAAAAAGAATCCATTCTGGATTCTTTTTTTGATGGAAGATGAAATTTAGTAGTCAGTGCAGATGGAGAGTACGCCTGGCCTGAATTTTATCTCGCTATTTGCCGGGCAGCCCTCACTTTATCTTATCGGTTTAGTTCTAGTTGTAAATTATCGGCTGTTAGAGCCATTTTTGAGGAATCATCTTGAATCCCTTTCATTACTTGTGAAATAGTTTGTAGCTCATGTTCAATTTTTTTATTCTGATCTTTTGAGTTAGACATATCTTTTACAATTTCTTGGAAGTATCGATCTGTTGCCGACATACTATCTGTTCCTTCTGATACGAGAGAACTAATTTGTTTCACGGAAGACGAGACACGAGTAATTTGCTCATTTGTTTTTTCAACGAGCTTTGTAACGTTAAATATAGATTCCTTCGTTTGCTCTGATAATTTTCGAATCTCACCAGCAACAACAGAAAAACCTTTACCAAATTCTCCAGCACGTGCAGACTCAATAGCAGCATTTAATGCGAGTAAATTTGTTTGCTCCGCAATCGATTTAACAATATCTATGATTTCATTAATTTTGTTAGAAATATCGAGAAGTTCATGAGTATCTGTAATAATCGTTTCCATATTCATTTGAATAGATCCCATTCGTTTGTTTTGCTGGTTTAATTGTTCTTTCCCTTTATTCGCTTTTTCTTCAGATGTTGTAGCTAATGATGTGCCTGTTTTAGCAATCTCTACAATAGTTTCAGATTTAGCGGTTAGTTTTTGAATAGAAGAACTTGTTTTTTCAGATACAGCAGCTAGTTCTGTTGCAATATGCGTAATTGTCATAGCAGTTAGTTCTTTTTCTTTCTCGTGCTCTTTTTGTATTCTTTCATATTCAGATTCATAAGCTGCAAGAACAAGTTCTTGTTCAAGAGTGAATAATTTATTTATAACATTTATAGAATAGGAAAAATCATCGATTGTTGTTATTTTTGTTTGCAAAATCTTAATGATAGAGCGGAATAATTCTTGATAAGCAGCAGTATACCATTTTCGATGTAAACCAATTTGTACATGTCTTTTGGCAATCCTAACACGCTGTTCAATAAAATCTTCATGCATATTGCCGCTGAATAATTCTTTAATATGTGTTTTTAAAGTTTGTTTTAATTTTGGAATAGAGCTGTAACGTTCAATAATAGTAATTAAATTAGGTTGTTTTGTAATGTTGGCATAGAATTTTTCAGTAATCCAATCTATTTCTGCATAAATAAAAGGCTGTAGTACTTTTACAACTTGTAAATCTTCTTTCGAAATATGTAGCATATCCATTTGGATTTTTAGTTCAGAATTAGTAGGGACATTAAAAGTTATTTGTTGGTCCTTACTTAATTCAATTATACTGGCGTTTGTTTTATTAATATTTTTTTTGAAAACCCCAAGCATCATTCTTCCCCCTGTGTATAAAACGTTTTCAATTTTAAAACTAATATAGAGTAATTATATATGCTTATATATAATTACTCTATATTAGTTTGTAGAATAGTATATAAATTAAGAGAATTCTAGATAGAATTCTCTTAATGGCCTTTATTAATTTTAGCATGTGTTTTAAAGAAAACAGGGAAATGCACATTATATATTACAGTGACGACACGAATAACGAATGTTACTAATAAACAAACATAGAAAGCTAATATGTGTGCCCCCATTGCATGTGTGATTAGGAAGCTAATTGCTCCTAAGATAGAAGCGATTGCGTAAATTTCTTTTCGGAATACGTAAGGGATATCTTGAGCACAAATGTCACGCAAAATACCGCCCCCAATACCTGTAATGACTCCCATTGAAACAACTAGAAATGAGGCGTCAACATGATGTGACATTGCCGCATTTGCACCAATAGCTGTAAAAACGCCTAAGCCGACAGCATCAGAAAGCATAATAACGACTTGAAGTTTATTGATGCGCTCAAAAAACATACAAGTAAATAATGCTGATAATACACTTACGAAAAAGTAAATGGGTTTTACAAATGCGACAGGGGGCAGGTTACCAATCATAATATCACGAATAATACCGCCGCCGAGCGCAGTAGCTACAGCTAAACAAAGGACACCAAATAAATCTAAATCTTTTTTTAAACCAACTAATGTACCAGAAATGGCAGCGGCGATAATGCCAAGAAACGTAAATATATCGATTAATAACATGGCCTTAATCCCTTCCTCTTAAAGATGTTCCAGAGAAAAAATATACACTAAAGTATTGGAAATAACAATTACTTTTCGTTACATGTAGAAAAACGGATAAAATACATAAAGAAAGCGTTTGAAAATGCTTAGGAGAAAACGAAGCAAGGTTAATCTTTAGTTGTAGGATAACCGAGTTGGTGTTTGTATGTAATTATTAAATTTTATATATTTATAAACAAATTAACAAATGTTACTATAATGATGATAATAAGTGGAAGAGTGTTAGATAGTTTTTATAGAGATAGGGAAGGATAGCTAAAGGATAATGTTTTCTAGTACTACTTAAGCTGGATTTGGTTAGTTTCGGCATAAAAATAAGTTCTCAATTTAAATATGAGTTATGTTATAATTGCTAGGTGTGTTTTGAAGATAAAAATTATGATTAAAAGATAATGTTAAGATTTTGTATGGAGGTCTTGGAATGTTAGCAAATCAAGCTAGGGTTAGATTTGAGCATTTTTTGCTCTTTTTTATTATTTTACAGCCTGTTTTAGATTTATTAACGTCTCTTAGCATCACTTTATTAAAATCAAATGCTACCGTTGGAATTTTAGTAAGATTCCTTATTATGGCTGTTGGTGGTATTTACATTTTAATTCAGGCAAAAGAGAAGGAAAATAGAAAGTTTTTAATTTATCTTATATTATTAGCCGGAGTTTTAGGAATAGGATTTATTAATAACAAAGTAGTTAAAAATCCTATTGTACTTAGTGAAGAAGTTAAATTCGTTGCGAAAGCATTATATATATATATTATGCTTGGATCATACATTTTAGCTTTAAAGTCATTGAAAAAGACAGTTAATATTAGTGATAAGGTTCGAAATAGTATTGTATATTCTACATTAATCATTAACGCAATTATGGTTATTTCTATTTCAACATCTACTGACTTTGGTAGTTATGAATGGATGAAGGTTGGTTCTCGAGGTTGGTTCTATGCAGGGAATGAACTAGGTTCAATCTTAGCTATTATTTTCCCTATTGTGGTACTATATTCTATTCAAAAAACAAAGAGCTGGAAACACATTTTATATTGGATTCCATCGCTTTTAATGATTTACTCATTAATTCAAGTTGGTACAAAAGTAGGAATGGGCTCAATTGTTGCTACGTTAGCAGCAGCAATCGGGATCATTGTACTACAATTATTATTTAATAGAAAAAATCCGAACAAAAAATCTCTTGCACTTAACGCAGTAATTGCTATTGTCCTATTAGCTGGTGTAGTTGGGACGTTTAAACAAACACCATTAGCACAAAATATGGGCATTCATAATAATTATTTATCAGAGCAAAATGTGGCTCAGCAAGGCCAAAAAGAACAAGAAATTAAAGATAAGTTGAAAAAAGAACAAGAACTTAAAGCAAAAGAAGAAAATCATCATAAAGTTGAAAAGCCAGAAGAAAAGGCGAAGATAGAAGAGGAAGTTAAGAAAGAACTTGAGAAAGAGCAAAAGAAAGAAAATCAAGAAAACCTTATTTTCAGTGGACGTCAAGTATATGAAGAAAGACATAAGCAGTTCTTTAAAGAAGCGCCAATGTCACAAAAGTTATTAGGAATGGGTTATGCAGGTAACTTTAAATACAATGAACAAAAGCAGCCAGATCCAAAACTAATTGAAATGGACTTCCATGATTGGTTTTACGATTTCGGGATTATTGGCTTTGTATTACTAATGATTCCATTTATTTATTACGGGCTAAGAATTTTACTAGCATTTGCTACGAGATTTAAGGACATATTTAATATAAAATATGGAATGATTTCAGCAAGCTTATTGTTAGCGTTAGGTATTGCTTATATTGCAGGACATATTTTAACAGCACCAGGAGTTGGAATTTACTTTGTAGTGGTGTTAGCTTATCTAATAGTAGACTTAGAAATTGAATGATAAAAATAAAAGCTAACTTTTGTTAGCTTTTATTTTTTAGTACAGTAAAATAAAAATAGATGGAAACGTAGCGAGGATTTAAAGGAGGAAAAAATATGAGAATATTGCATATGAATGCAGGAGCAGAAGATGGGGGAGGGAAAACACATATTATTTCACTTCTCGATCAGTTTCCAACTGGTGAAGTAGAATTAGCAGTATTTGAAGATGGAATTGTTGCGAAGGAAGCAAGGGAGTTAGGTATAAAAGTCCATGTGTTTTCACAAAAATCGCGCTATGATTTATCCATTTTAAAGAATATAAGTGAATTTATTAATAAAGAAAAATTTGATGTAGTTCATACGCATGGTCCTAGGGCTAATTTCTATGTTTCTTTAATGAAAAAGAGAATAAAGGCAAAATGGGTAACGACTATTCATAGTGATCCATTTCAAGACTTTACTAAACAGGGCTTAAAAGGTTGGATTTTTACGAAATTAAATTCGAAAGCCTTAAAAAATATAGACTTATTTTTCGTTGTAACAAATAGATTGAAAAAAAGCTTGGCAGCACTAGGCATTTCAAATGACAAGATGCATGTTATTTATAATGGAATTGAATACGATCAGGAAAAAGCAGAAGGCTATAATAAAAAAGAAATGTTCAATATTGATGAAGATGTATTTACGGCAATCCAAGTAGCACGATTACATCCTGTCAAAGGACATGAAGTTTTATTCGATGCGTTACAACAAACAAAATTAGAGAAAATTAAAGTATTATTAGTTGGCGATGGCCCATTAGAAGAAAATCTAAAGTCATTAGCTACTGAAAAAGGGATTAATGATAAAGTAGAGTTTTTAGGACATCGTCAAGATGTAAAACAATTATTTGCGTCGTCACATGTAAATTTATTAACTTCCCATAGTGAAGGGTTCCCACTAGTTTTATTAGAAGCGGCAAACCAACGCGTACCATCAATTGTGACTAGGGCTGGAGAAATTGAGCCATTAATCGTAGATGAAACTTACGGATGGATTGTGCCAACAGGTGATGGAAAGGCATTAGCATTAGCTTTAGAAGAAGCGTATGATAAGTGGAAAACTGGAGAATTAGCAGCAATGGGTAAACATATTTATGAGCATGCTACTATGAACTTCTCACTTCAAAAACTATATGAAGATACAAAAGAAACATATAAGCAATTAATAGCGAAAAACTTGTAATGATAGAGAGGATAGTTAACTATGGCAGTACAAACAGTTGATATTCTAGGCGTTCCTTTTTCTACAATGACAATGGATGAAACGGTCCAATATTTAAAAGAACAACTAGAGGTGGAACGAACTCATACGTTTCAGGTAGTAACAGCAAATCCTGAAATTGTTATGTGCGCAAAAAAGGATGAAAAGTTCTATCAAACATTATTGAATACAGATTTAATTACACCTGATGGCATTGGGGTTGTAAAGGCAAGTGGTATGCTTGGTACACCTTTAAAAGAGCGTGTGGCAGGTTTTGATTTAATGTGTAATTTACTTGCGAAGTTATCAGAAGATAGTAAACCAGTATCTGTTTTCTTATTAGGTGCAAAGCCGCATGTTGTACAAGCTGCAGCAGATCATTTAACAAAGACATATTCAGCTGTATCCATCGCCGGTACACAAGATGGTTATTTTAAACAAGAAGACGAAGAGAATATTATTTCTCGCATTCAAGAAGCAAAACCAGATTTATTACTTGTTGCACTCGGTTTCCCGAGACAAGAGAACTTTATCCAAAACAATAAGCATCGTTTAGAAACGAAAATGGCTGTTGGAGTGGGTGGAAGTTTAGACGTATGGGCTGGAGAAGTAAAACGTGCACCAAGATGGATTCAAGCGATTCATTTAGAGTGGTTTTATAGATTATGCAGTAATCCAACACGCTGGCGTCGTCAGTTAGTATTAGCGGAATTTTTAAAAGAAGTAATGCGTTCGAAAAAGTAGCGAAATATCGCTGCTTTTTTATTTGTTCATTTTTAATAAATTGAAACTTTAATCAGTGAGGCATCCCTATTGATTATTAGCCCTCACCAATCGGGATAGACGTTTTACTTTTTGGGAATGATGAAGGAGAAATTTTTTACACAAAAGTATTTTACTTATACAATTCACACATGTAAAATTATGTGTAAAGACACCTGTGTGAGGAGGACTTCTAGTGGGCAAGGTAAAAGAAATTTCGAAGCGTAAACTACTTGGTATAGCTGGGCTTGGATGGCTATTTGATGCAATGGATGTTGGAATGCTTTCATTTGTAATGGTAGCCTTGCAAAAGGATTGGGGATTAACGAGCCAGGAAATGGGCTGGATAGGTAGTATTAACTCAATCGGTATGGCAGTAGGAGCGCTTATTTTTGGGATACTATCAGATAAAATAGGGCGAAAATCAGTCTTTATTATTACATTATTATTATTTTCTATCGGTAGTGGTTTAACTGCGTTAACGACGACACTCGCGATGTTTCTCGTTTTACGCTTTGTAATTGGTATGGGGCTCGGCGGAGAGCTTCCGGTTGCCTCTACACTAGTATCAGAGAGTGTTAAAGCACATGAGCGTGGGAAAATTGTTGTGTTATTAGAAAGTTTTTGGGCAGGTGGATGGTTAATTGCAGCTCTTATCTCGTATTTTGTTATTCCGAAATATGGTTGGGAAGTTGCGATGGTATTGAGTGCAGTCCCAGCGCTATATGCTTTATATTTAAGATGGAATTTACCGGATTCCCCAAGGTTTCAAAAAGTTGAAAAAAGACCATCTGTTATTGAAAATATAAAATCAGTTTGGTCTGGGGAATATCGTAAAGCAACAATTATGCTATGGATTCTATGGTTTTGTGTTGTCTTTTCCTATTATGGAATGTTCCTTTGGTTACCGAGTGTAATGGTGCTAAAAGGATTTAGTTTAATAAAAAGTTTCCAATACGTACTTATTATGACATTAGCTCAACTTCCAGGATATTTCACTGCTGCTTGGTTTATTGAACGTCTCGGTCGTAAATTTGTTTTGGTTACGTATTTAATCGGGACAGCTTGCAGTGCCTATTTGTTTGGGGTTGCGGATTCATTAACAGTATTAATCGTGGCAGGTATGTTACTATCCTTCTTTAACTTAGGTGCTTGGGGAGCATTATACGCCTATACACCTGAGCAGTATCCAACCGTTATTCGTGGTACAGGTGCAGGAATGGCAGCAGCATTTGGGCGTATTGGTGGTATTCTTGGGCCACTATTAGTGGGGTATTTAGTTGCCTCAGAAGCTTCACTATCATTAATATTTACGATTTTCTGCGGATCAATTTTAATTGGTGTATTCGCTGTAGTAATACTTGGACAAGAAACGAAGCAACGAGAATTAGTATAAAGTGAAATTTTAAATGTATGCCTGAGCGTTTATTACCCTACACTACTCGGCTCTTTCTAGGCAGTTAATGTAGGATAAAGGGGGAAAGGAAACCGAAGGGGTTTCCTTTTTTCTGTTTTTTTAGATAAATAATGGTATAGTAAGAAAAAGGGATTATTTCTTATAAAAGCGAATGTATACAGCAGGACATATGGACAAAGAATTAGGTGGTTGAAGAAATGAAAATTTTACTGATCATGGAAGAGGCAGAAGAGAGAAGAGAGTTAGCTGAAAATTTCACTGAAAATATGAGAAATGTAGAATGTTTTGAAGCAAAGACAGGAACAGAATCTTTATTTATGATGAAAAAACATATACCAGACTTTGTTTTTTTAAGTTCCAAATTACTAGATGGTACTGGTTTTGAATATGCAAGTTTATTACGAGAAATAAATTGCTATACAAAATTTATTTTTGTAGGTGAAAACATAGAGGAATCTATTACAGCTTTTCGTTTCCAAGCATTTTATTATTTATTACGACCATTTCGTGAAGAAGATTTACAATTTCTTTTATATAAAATAGGTAAAGAACAAGGTGAGAAAGCAAAGAGTTATTTGCGGAAACTACCGATAGAAAGTCAAGAAGGTATACGATATATGCTTCCAGAAGATATCGTATATGTAAGTAAAAATAAAGAAAATAAAACTGTTTCAATTTACACAACGAATAATCAGTATATTTCAACATATACACTTCAGGAATTAGAAAATAAGCTAAATGCATATGATTTTTTACGTGTGCATAAAAGCTATTTAATTAATATGTCATATGTAAAAGAACTGAAACCTTATTATAATGGCACGTATAATTTGTATTTAGATAGGTATGATGAGCAACCGATTCCAGTCAGTCGTAATTATGTAAAACGCCTTCGAAATAACATTGAATTATAGTAGGTAATGAGAGTATTTTAACATGATAAAGTGAAAATCCTTCATGATAAGGAGGATTCAAGTTAAATATTCAGAAAATTTAGTACAATCTCCACTAAGAAATAGTATTGGGGGAATTGTATGTGAAGACATTGAAATCGATCTTACTTTGGGGCGTTATTACAGCAGCAGGAGCAGGTGCTTTTGGGGTAATAGCTTTATCACAAGGTGAAACCATTAATGCTGTATGGCTCTTAGTAGCTGCCGTATGTGTATATGCAGTTGCTTATCGTTTTTATAGTAGATTTATAGCGAGAAAGGTTTTTAATTTAGATGATAATCGGCAAACACCAGCCCATACATTAAACGATGGGAAAGACTATGTTCCGACAAATAAGTGGGTATTATTTGGACATCACTTTGCAGCGATTGCTGGGGCGGGACCTTTAGTAGGACCGATTTTAGCAGCACAAATGGGATATTTACCAGGGACCATTTGGATTATTGTTGGGGTAGTTGTTGCGGGGGCTGTCCAAGATTTTGTCATTTTATTTGCTTCGATGAGACGTAATGGTAAATCGTTAGGAGAAATGATTAAGGATGAGATTGGACCTGTTACAGGACTAATTGCAATGATAGGTATTTTAGGAATTATGATTATTTTATTAGCAGTATTAGCGTTAGTCGTAGTAAAGGCACTGATCGGAAGTCCTTGGGGAATGTTTACGATAGCAGCAACGATTCCTATCGCTATTTTAATGGGAGTTTATATGCGCTATATTAGGCCTGGTCGTGTTGGAGAAGGGTCAGTAATTGGTATTATCCTACTTATTTTATCTCTTGTTGGAGGACAGTATGTAGCAGAAAACCCGACACTTGCAAGTATGTTCACATTTAGTGGTGAAACAATTGCTATTATGCTTATTGTATATGGATTTATTGCATCTGCATTACCAGTTTGGATGCTATTAGCACCACGTGATTATTTAAGTACATTTTTAAAAGTTGGAACAATCGTTGGATTGGCGATAGGTATTTTAATTGTAGCACCCAATTTACAAATGCCAGCAGTTTCGCAATTTATTGATGGAACTGGTCCTGTTTTCTCCGGTAATTTATTCCCGTTCTTATTTATTACGATTGCCTGTGGTGCGGTCTCTGGATTCCATGCTCTCGTTTCATCTGGTACAACTCCAAAAATGATTGAGCAAGAGGGACATGCACAGCCAATTGGTTACGGAGCAATGTTAATGGAGTCGTTTGTAGCAGCGATGGCAATGATTGCAGCTTGTGTATTAACGCCAGGAACTTATTTTGCGATTAATAGTCCGGCGGCACTTATTGGTACGGATGTATCGCAGGCAGCTCAAGTTATTTCTTCATGGGGATTTGCTATTACACCAAATGAATTAAAAGAACTTGCTGTAAATGTTGGAGAGCAAACAATTTTATCACGTACAGGTGGAGCACCAACGTTAGCAATAGGTATGGCATATATTTTCTCACAAGTAATAGGTGGAACGGCGATGATGGCATTCTGGTATCATTTTGCCATTCTTTTTGAAGCCCTATTTATTTTAACAACGATTGACGCAGGAACTCGTGTAGGACGATTTATGATTCAAGATATTTTAGGACATGTATATAAGCCGTTTGCGAAAACAGATTCTACATTAGCTAATGTAATCGCTACAACGTTATGTGTATTAGGGTGGGGATATTTCTTATACCAAGGGGTAATAGATCCGCTCGGTGGAATTAATACATTATGGCCACTTTTCGGTATTGCAAATCAAATGCTAGCAGGTATTGCATTATTACTTGGAACGACAATTTTGTTCAAAATGGGGAAAAAGGCGTACGTTTGGGTAACACTTATTCCAACTGTGGGATTGCTTATTGTAACAATGACAGCTGGTTATCAAAAGTTATTTCATGAAAATCCTAAAATCGGATTTCTATCTCACGCAAAGGTGTTTCAGGGAGCGTTAGATGAAGGGAAAGTGTTAGCACCAGCTAAAAATGTTGCTCAAATGAAGCAAATTATTTTTAATGATTATATCGATGCAGCGCTTTGTGGAATTTTTATGATAGTTGTAATCGCTGTGTTAATTTCAGCACTTCGAATTTGGATACAAGTATTAAGAAATAAGCCAATGCCGTTAAAAGAGGCACCATATATTCCTAGAGATGAAAGTGAGTCGAGGAACTATGCTTAAAAAGCTGTGGCAAGTATGGGGGAGAAGGAAGCGCTTTATTAGTTTGCTCGTTGGGGTACCAAGTTATGAAGTATACGTAGAGCATATGAAAAAGCATCATCCAGAGGAAGAGGTTGTATGTCAAAAGCAATTTTTTGCTGAGGCACAAGAAGCAAGATTTAATGCAAAGGGTGGGAAAATATCACGCTGCTGTTAATGAAAAAGGGCGAGTTTTCGCCCTTTTTATTTTTTTGCTGTTTCACGTGGAACAGCAAAAAAATAAACAAAAAACTTTGGGAATTATAGGGATTTCGTATACAATAAAGTGAGGAAGGGGATAGATGGAAAAGTAGGGAGATTATTTTATGTTAAGGGACTTATTTGTAAATACAACAATTATTATTTCCTTTATTTTTGTTGGAGGTCAGCTTTTAAGGGATAAGCCGTTAAAAGAAGAATTCTCTTTTTTGCAGAAGTGTGTAGTCGGTATCTTTACTGGAATATTAGGTGTACTGTTAATGCATTTTGGTGTACACATTGAAGATATTATGTTGGATTTACGTTATTTAGCTGTTATTTTGGCAATTATAGTTGGAGGTCCGGTAGCTAGTAGTATAACAGTTACTATAATTTTAATTACTCGGCTAATTTTTACTGAGTACTCTTTAGCTTCCGAATTGGCTTGCTATACAATTTTACTAAGTGGAATTGGTGTTATCTTTATTGCAAGAATAAAAACTTCGATTACGTTAAAGTTAGTATGGTTACACGTATACTGCCTTTCTATTTTGATAGTACCGATGTATATATTATTTAATGATATATCTGTAGTTTTACTATATTTAATTTCAAGTATTACTACAGGTTACATAACATTCGTAAGTACAAATTATGTTTTACAATCCAATGAGTTATTTCAAAAGATGAAACAATACGCAACGATAGATGCATTGACAGGTTTAGGAAACGTAAGACAGTTTGATTTAGAGATGAATCGTTATATTAGTAATAAGAACATGAAAAATGATTCGCTTTGTTTACTACTTATAGACATTGATCATTTTAAGTATGTAAATGATACGTACGGGCATCCTGCAGGGGACGAAGTGTTAAAACAAGTAGGATGTATTTTACGAGAAATTTCACAATTTCCAGATTTAGCTTTTCGAAAGGGTGGAGAGGAGTTTGCGCTTTTAATACCGAATAAGGGATTAGCTTACGGAATTCGTATGGGCGAGAAAATTCGTACAACTGTTGAAAAACATTCATTTCAATTGTTAGATGGAACAAAAATAAAAATTACGGTTTCGGTAGGGGTTTCAGAGTATGAAGGGTCATCAGAGCAATTTATTCAAGCGGCGGATGATGCGTTATACTACTCAAAACGAAATGGCAGAAATAAGGTCAGCTCTGCATCTTAAAGATAAGATGACCAGAAGACATAAAGCTTATAAAAAACACTCACAGAGTCAATGTATGAGACTTGTGAGTGTTTTTATTTATATATTAGACAAGTTCTTTTGATACAACGAATTTACGATATGCACCATGGTGAGTTGGACCTACGTATTCGTTAATTTTGAATGAGTAACGAATAGCAGCTGTGATGAATTCTTTAGCAGTTTTTACTGCTTCTTTCACAGGTTTTCCTTTTGCAAGTTCTGCTGTAATTGCAGCAGAATATGTACAACCTGCACCGTGTGTATTGGTTGTATCGATTTTTTCTGATTCTAGAAGTTCGAATGTTTCTCCATCATATAGGACGTCGATTGCAGTTTCCGTACCAAGCTTGCTTCCGCCTTTAATTAGTACGTATTTGGCACCTAAAGCGTGGATTTTCTTCGCTGCTTCTTTCATGTCCTCAAGAGAATTAATTTTCACACCGCTTAATTGGTAAGCTTCAAATAAGTTTGGCGTTACAACTAATGCCTTTGGCACAAGAACGTCACGTAAGCAATCGTTCGTTTCAGGATGTAATGCTTCATCTGCACCTTTACATACCATAACAGGGTCAACTACTACATTTTTGAAATTGTGCTTTTCAATTGTTTCTGCAACCATTTCAATAATTTCTACTGATCCAAGCATACCTGTTTTTAAAGCGTCTACGCCAACACCTTCAATTGTTGTTTCTAGTTGTGGTTTTAATGTAGAAGCTGGGATTGGAAATACGTTATGTGCCCAACCGTTATGTGGATCCATCGTTACGATTGTTGTAAGAGATGTCATTCCGTATACGCCAAGTTCTTGGAATGTTTTTAAATCTGCTTGTATACCAGCACCGCCACTTGTGTCAGAACCAGCGATAGTAAGTGCTTTATTTAATGTCATTATGAAAGCCCCCTCAAGTGATATAATGAAAACTATGTTTTCACCATTATATCAATGTTACGAATAAGTACAAAGTGAAAAGTAGATGATTTATTTTAAGAGCTATTTAAAATCTTGTATGCAGGAGACTGAGTATGTTTCGAGATAATCGTACAAATGAATTAGTTATATTAAAGGAAATTGCAGAAACATTAAATACATCAAATGATACATATCATGTATTGCAAGCTGTCCTAGAGAAATTACTAAGTGTAACAGGCTTAACGACAGGATGGATTTTTCTTGCAGATGAAAATGGGAAGTATACGAAGTTGATTGATTACCAATTACCAGAGGCACTTACATATGAAAATAAACGCCCGATGTGCGAAGGTGAGTGTTGGTGTTTACGAGGTTTTGTAGATGGGAAATTAGAGAGAGCCGTTAATATTATCGAATGTAAAAGAATTAATAATGCAATTGAATATAATTGGGGAGATACGGAGGGCATTCTTCATCATGCTACGGTTCCTTTAAAAGCTGGAGGAGAAAAATTTGGGTTGTTAAATGTTGCAAGTCCGGGTAAAACACATTTTTCGGAAGAAGAATTAGTATTACTCCAATCGGTTGCTTTCCAAATTGGTACGGCTTTAAAGCGAACAAAATTATATGAAAATGAAAAAAGAAGAGCACATTATTATGTGAAATTAGAGCGTTTCATTCAAGATTTAAAAACGATTCATAAGTTTAATGTATTACCTGAAAAGGTGGTAAATCACGTAGGTGAAGTATTTCAATGGAATCAAGTAGCGCTTTTTATTAGGGAGGAAAAAGAATTATCTCTGCGAGCGTCTTACGTTCAGGAAGAGTTACAAGAGGATGTAAAAGAGGCGGCCAAGAAGGCGTTAGAACGAGATGAACCAGTTCTAATAAAACATCAAATAGGACATAATGTAAATCTAAATCGAGTTGATATTGCTACACCAATACATATTCAAAACCATATATTTGGTGTTTTATGTGTTAGCTTGAATAATGGAGAGTTTGATGCTAATACAATAGATGTAATTCAAGCGCTATCGAACCATGTTTCGTTAATAATAGAGAATTTAAGGCTAAACGAGCAGCGCCGTGAACTTGTACGAATGGAAGAAAGAAATCGGTTAGCAAGAGATTTACATGATTCTGTTTCGCAAAAATTATTTTCATTAACCTTCATGACAAAAGGCGCCGAGGCAGTTTTAAAAGGTAAAAATGAAAAGGTAGATCAATCTTTGCATGAGATGCGTGAACTTGCGCAAGGAGCTTTGAAAGAAATGAGGACATTAATTTGGCAGCTTCGTCCGGCAGGATTAGAAAAAGGATTATTGCCAGCGCTAAAGCAGTACGGTGAAAATTTGGGACTGAAAATAAGGGAGCAAGTTACGGGTGTTCGTGATTTACCTCGTGTAGTAGAAGAAGCTTTGTGGCGCATAGGCCAAGAAGCACTTAACAATGTAAGTAAGCATGCAGGTGTAAAAGAAGCGACGATTTATTTTACAGTGAATGAGAAAAATGTATCATTAGAAATAGTTGATCAAGGAAAGGGCTTTGTGGAAAAGAATATAAAAGAAAAGAAATCACTAGGTATGACTACGATGCGTGAAAGAGTAGAATTAGCTGGTGGAACAATTAAAATTGTAAGTAGTAATAAACGAACGAGCGTAAAAGTAAATGTACCATTATGATGTGAAAATGAGGGAAGTTTGTGAAAATAAAAGTATTGTTAGTTGATGATCATACAGTCGTTTTAAAAGGATTAGCATTTTTCTTAAGTACACAGGAAGATTTAGAGTTAGTTGGAGAAGCGAATAATGGGAAAGAAGCGTTAGTGAAAGTAGGAGAAACAAATCCTGATGTTATATTAATGGATTTATATATGCCTGAAATGGATGGTGTTGAGGCGACGGCATATATTAAAAAAGAGTATCCAAATGTGAAAGTAATTGTATTAACTAGCTTTTCTGATCAGGCGCATGTGTTACCTGCATTAAGGGCTGGAGCAAGTGGGTATATTTTAAAAGATGTAGAACCGGATCAGCTTGTTGAGGCTATTCGAAGTGCATATAAAGGTAATATTCAATTACATCCGGATATAGCAAATGCTCTTCTCTCTCAAACATTACCTGTAGAAGAAAAGGAAGAAGAACATTCTATTCAAGTGGATGTGCTAACAGCGAGAGAAAATGAAGTATTGCAACTATTAGCAAAAGGGATGAGCAATAAGGAAATTGCATCTGTTTTAGTTATTACAGAAAAGACAGTTAAGGCGCATGTAAGTAGCATTTTGAGCAAGTTGAATTTATCTGATCGTACGCAAGCGGCATTATATGCAGTGAAAAATGGAATTGTATAAGACGAAAGTCGTAAGACCAAGTTCGCCTTTAGAAGGTGGACTTTTTTTATGGAAAAATACGTCTATGTGAGGACGAAATTGTCTTTATATAAAGATAAAATATGATTGTAAGCAACAAAACAACAATTACAAGGGATACCTTTTTTGAAAGCATATAACAACATAAGAGTGAGTACTAGGAGGAAGAAATAATGGCAACAGTTTTATTCGTTAAAGCAAACAACCGTCCAGCGGAACAAGCAGTTAGTGTAAAATTATATGAGGCATTTTTAGCAAACTATAAAGAAGCACACCCAAATGATACAGTAGTAGAACTGGATTTATATAAAGAAGAATTACCATATGTAGGTGTAGACATGATCAATGGTACATTCAAGGCAGGTAAAGGATTTGATTTAACAGAAGAAGAGGCAAAAGCAGTAGCAGTTGCTGATAAGTATTTAAATCAATTCCTAGAAGCTGATAAAGTTGTTTTCGGCTTCCCATTATGGAACTTAACGATTCCAGCAGTGTTACACACATATATTGATTATTTAAACCGTGCTGGTAAAACGTTTAAATATACGCCAGAGGGTCCAGTTGGCCTAATCGGTGATAAGAAGATTGCATTATTAAATGCACGAGGCGGCGTATATTCAGAAGGTCCAGCAGCTGAGGTAGAAATGGCTGTTAAATATGTAGCAAGTATGATGGGCTTCTTCGGCGCAACAAACATGGAAACAGTAATTATTGAAGGACATAACCAATTCCCAGATAAAGCAGAAGAAATCATTTCTGCAGGTCTTGAAGAAGCAGCTAAAGTAGCAAGTAAATTTTAATTAAAATTATAATCGTCACTCGAAAAGGCAGCATTAACATGTAAACGTTAATGCTGTTTTTTTATATTTTTAGTTCATCAGCAAGTTTTTTTAATTGAATTCGATCTCGTATGTAATAGGTTCTTCCGTCTTTTTTTAAGTAATTTTGTTGGCAAAACTGATTTAATACATATAAAAGATGACGGTAGCTGACATTTAAATATTCCGAGGCCTCGGTATGCTTTTCTATATAACAATTATTTTGCTCTGTTAATAAAATAAAAGCAGCTAATCGATTTTCAAAAGGATAACTATAGTTTTTTGCGTAATTTTCAGTGCGAGTAATTGTCTTTTCTCCAATAAATTTACATAAGTGCTGTAAAAACGTTGCATCTTGTAATAAAAGTTGCTGACAATCTTTAAGAGGAAGTGCCAAACAAACACAATCTTCTAGTACTTCAACGGACTTAGTAATATTTTCTACTCCTATTAATCCTAATTCCCCGATAAAAGATGGTGCTTGAATAAAATTAATTGATGAAACCTTCCCGTTTTTATGACTCATATATATTTTTGCCTTCCCAGAAATTAAGTAATAGAGATAAGGGAGAGTATTTCCTTCGCTACATATCATCTCTTTCGTTTGAAATGAATGTAGCTCTACATATGGCAAGACATGAAATGAAAATAGGGTATGGAATTGATGGATTTGCATGTATTGATAAATTTCTTCCTCATTTTTGCTGATTTTCATATTTTCACCCCTATTTATAGTATGAGATATCTCCTATTATCTTTACAAGAAGGAATGATACGATTTATGTAAATTTGTTTTTGTAGAAAAGAGAGTGTGATGAGTTTATGAAAAAATATAAAACATTGCTATTTGATGTAGATGATACATTATTAGATTTCCAAAAGGCTGAAAAAGTGGCTTTACGGGTGCTTTTTGAAGAGAAGGGAATCCCTTTAACAGACGAGATAGAGGCTCGTTATAAAAAAATAAATAAAGGTCTTTGGGATACTTTTGAAAAAGGTGAACTATCACGCAATGAAGTTGTAAATACACGATTCTCTCTGTTGTTTAAAGAGTATGGAGAAGAAGTAGACGGAATATTATTCGAAAATAATTACCGTAACTACTTAGAAGAAGGAAATCAACTCATGCAAGGTGCGTTTGAATTTATAAATCAAATTCAAGGGGAGTATGAGTTGTATATAGTGACAAATGGTGTTTCTAAGACGCAAGATAAACGTTTGCGTAATGCAGGGTTACATTCATTGTTTAAAGATGTTTTTGTTTCGGAAGATACAGGTTTTCAAAAGCCGATGAAAGAGTATTTTGATTATGTTTTTGAACGGATTCCTAACTTTGCACCTGAAGAAGGGCTGATTATTGGGGATTCATTAAGCGCGGATATTAAAGGTGGATATGTAGCGGGAATTGATACTTGTTGGTTTAATCCAGAAAGGAAATTAAATGATAGTGGGATTATACCGACATATGAAGTGCATAATTTTGAGGAGTTAGAAGCGTTATTAAAGCAGCATGTGTAATAAAAAATAGACATTGGAGCTTTCGTCTCCAATGTCTATTTTTGTTAATTTGTATTTTCGTTATGTTTTGGGAGTGGAAAGGCATTCCCGATAGCAGCTGCACCAAGCATTGGCAATAGTAAATTAAGCGGGAAAAACATAAGTAATAGTAATGTTATAGCTATTGGCTTTCGTAACGCATAGCTCGAAATTGCTGTCGTTACGATGGCAACAGATGCTACTGGATCTATAGGAAGAATAGATGCTACAGCGTATCCGATACTTGACCCAGAAAATATAATTGGGAAGATATGTCCACCTCGCCACCCTGTGTTCAAACAAACGGCAGTAATACACAACTTTAAAATCCCTGAAAGAAGTAGTATCCAAAAAGATAAATGGCTCCATTCAACAACTAACTCTTTTAATTGATGTTCCCCTGAAAATAATGTGTACGGAAGAAAAGTTCCTGCAATTCCTAATAAAATACCACCGATAATTCCGAGTGTCAGCTTGTATTCCCTAAAAGGGTGAATTAACTTCTCTAATGTGAATTCTAACTTGAAATAAAAGCAACCAACTATAGCACCGATACTAGCAAGTGGAAGAAATGCGATCCATTCATTGAAAGAAAGTGCACCTTCCCCGAAATCAACAATAAAGGATCCACGATTATCGAGTTTACTCAGTAGTAAATAAACAGAAAAACCTGCGAAAGTAGTAGCTAAGTATACAATCGCCTTTTTTCCTTTAGAAAAAGCAGCAATTTGTTCCCCCTCATTTTCATTCGGTGCTAAATAACCGAATAATGGTGCGTTAAAAATGACACTTAAAGTAGCGCCAATTCCAATCTCGGTTAGCTCATTCATACCCTTTAAGGCAAATTTAAAGCGATCCCCTACCCATGTGCACAGTCCGCCTATAATTCCAACTAGTGCGGCTTCTGGACCAAGACTAGCTCCGAAAATTAAAACAATAATCGCTGTTAAAGTAGCCTGATGGACAAAGCGATATTCGATTCGACCAGTTTTTTTATATTCAGTCATCACTTCAGGCATAAGGCGTGGATATGTACCGAAATATTTTTGTGATAGACCAACGAGGACCCCGCCAATTATTGTTACGTAAAGGGTGTAATAAGCGGGAGAAGAGAGAACTTCAGGCAAGTATCCCCAAATAAAGTGGATTCCAATATTTATTGTGACTAAAAATAACCAGACTGTAGCTCCTACTATAGATCCTAGAAGAATGCCATATAGAGCAAGTATGTACTGCATATCTTTTTTATTTGTCATGTTATACCTCCGTTATGTAAATCTTAGTAGGTAAAAAAGTGAAATATACTAGTGAAAAATGGATTGAATATATATAGTATCTTTTTGAGAAGATGGCCTATTCAACATATAGGCTAACTTTAGGGGAATTTGAATTTATAGGTTAAATTACTTATTTAATTTTATAGACTGATTTGAGGTTTTTAAAGGTCTTTTTTGAAATAGACTAGAATATATTTCTTTTGTTGCTTTATATGAAACTGTTAACATTTATTTTAGAACATTCAGAAAAACAGTTTGACATTAGGAAATTATTGCTATAAAATCAACGGTAATTGCATAGTCTTATCAAGAAAAGGTGGAGGGACAGGCCCGATGAAACCTTGGCAACAGCCGTATAACGGAATTGTGCCAAATCCTGCAGGTAGTAATCCTGAGAGATAAGAAAGAGCCTTTAGAGCGTGTTTTCAAACTGCTCCTTTCTTGTTTTCAGGAAAGGGGCAGTTTTTTATTTTGTATAAAAGAAAGGAGAATGAGAGATGGGAGAATCATGGGGAAAAGGAACGATTTGTGTGCAAGGTGGCTATACGCCAAAGAATGGTGAACCACGTGTTTTACCACTTTATCAAAGCACAACGTATAAATACGATACTTCGGATGATTTAGCAGCTCTATTTAACTTAGAGGCAGAAGGATATATTTATACGCGTATTGGAAACCCTACTCTAGCCGCATTTGAGCAGAAGTTATCAGATTTAGAAGGCGGTGTAGGAGCTGTTGCAACGGCTTCTGGGCAAGCAGCTATTATGCTCGCGGTTTTAAATATTTGTAGTAGTGGGGATCATTTACTTTGTTCTTCAACGGTTTACGGGGGAACGTTTAATTTATTTGGAGTGAGTTTGCGTAAACTGGGTATTGATGTTACGTTCTTTAATCCAAATTTAACGGCAGATGAAATTACGGCGCTTGCTAATGACAAGACGAAACTTATCTATGCAGAATCGTTAGGAAATCCAGCGATGAATGTTTTAAATTTTAAAGAATTTTCAGCTGCCGCTAAAGAATTAGAGGTACCTTTTATCGTTGATAATACATTAGCAACTCCTTATTTATGCCAGGCCTTTGAACATGGGGCAAATATTATTGTTCATTCTACGACTAAATATATCGATGGGCATGCGAGCTCCTTAGGCGGTATTGTAATTGACGGTGGAAACTTTGATTGGACAAATGGGAAGTATCCTGAACTTGTTGAACCAGATCCAAGTTATCACGGTGTAAGTTACGTTCAAAACTTTGGTGCAGCAGCATATATTGTGAAAGCACGTGTTCAGCTATTAAGAGATTATGGGAATTGTATGAGCCCATTCAATGCATATATTAGCAATATTGGCTTAGAAACATTGCATTTACGAATGGAACGTCATAGTGAAAATGCTCTTGCAGTTGCTAAGTGGCTTGCTAATCATGAACGTGTTGAATGGGTGAATTATCCGGGCTTAGATAGTAATGAAAATTACTCATTGGCACAACAGTACTTGAAAAAAGGTGCTAGTGGTGTTTTAACTTTCGGTATTAAAGGCGGATTAGAAGCAGCAAAAGAATTTATCGCAAATGTAAAACTAGCAACTCTTGTAACGCACGTAGCTGATGCACGAACTTGCGTTATACATCCTGCTAGTACGACGCATAGACAATTAAATGCTGAAGATCAGCGTTTAGCTGGTGTTACATCTGATTTAATTCGTTTATCGGTTGGTATAGAAGATGTTTCTGATATTATTGCAGATTTGGAAGCAGCTCTAGTTGGAGGCAAAACACATGCCGATCATAATTGATAAAGATTTACCGGCTCGCAAAGTGTTACAAAAAGAAAATATTTTTGTAATGACGAAGGAGCGAGCGGAAACACAAGATATACGCGCTTTAAAAATTGCTATATTAAATTTAATGCCAACGAAGCAAGACACAGAGGCGCAATTACTCCGTTTAATTGGAAACACACCGTTACAATTAGATGTTCATTTGCTTCATATGGAATCACATCTATCTCGTAATGTAGCGCAGGACCATTTAACGAGCTTTTATAAAACGTTTCGTGATATTGAAAATGAAAAATTTGATGGGCTCATTATTACAGGAGCGCCAGTGGAGACCCTTGCTTTTGAAGAGGTAGATTATTGGGAAGAGCTTAAACATATTATGGAGTATTCAAAAACGAATGTAACATCTACGCTCCATATTTGCTGGGGAGCACAGGCTGGCTTGTACTATCATTATGGTGTTCCAAAGTATCCCCTTAAGGAAAAAATGTTTGGTGTATTTGAACATGAGGTTTGCGAGCAACATGTGAAACTGTTACAAGGATTTGATGAATTGTTTTTTGCTCCGCATTCTCGTCATACAGAAGTACGAGAGAATGATATTAGAGGAGTGAAAGAATTAACATTGTTAGCAAACTCTGAAGAAGCAGGTGTTCACCTTGTTATTGGGCCAGAAGGAAGGCAAGTGTTTGCCCTCGGACATAGCGAATATAGTTGTGAGACGTTAAAACAAGAATACGAACGAGATCGTGACAAGGGATTAAATATTGATGTGCCAAAAAACTATTTTAAACATAATAATCCAGATGAAAAGCCGCTTGTTAGGTGGAGGAGTCATGGTAATTTATTGTTTTCTAATTGGTTGAATTATTACGTGTATCAAGAAACCCCTTATATATTGTAAAGAAAGATTGTGTAACACGTGGCAACGTTTTCCTTGTAAAGATTAACTTATATTTTTCCGAATGTTCAAAATACATTGTTTTTCAGATTTTTTACTCATATAATTTCATCTAAACACAATTTTTGAGGGGTGGACAGTACTATGAAAGAAATTCAAGTTGGGTTATTAGGTCTTGGGACAGTTGGTAGTGGGGTAGTTCGTATTATTACGGATCATCAAGAACGACTCATACACCAAGTAGGTTGTCCAGTGAAGGTAACGAAAGTATTAGTGCAAAACATTGAGAAAGAGAGAGAGGTAGAGGTACCTTCTACTCTATTAACACAAGATGCAAATGAAATTTTAGATAATCCAAATATTGATGTTGTCATCGAAGTGATGGGTGGCATTGATGATGCAAAATCATATATTTTACAAGCCTTAAAAAGCGGAAAGCATGTTGTAACTGCAAATAAAGACTTAATGGCATTACATGGAGCTGAATTATTAGCGACAGCAAAAGATAATAAGGCTGATTTATTCTATGAGGCGAGTGTGGCAGGGGGAATTCCAATTTTACGCAGTATCGTAGAAGGACTTTCTTCAGATCTTATTACCAAAGTAATGGGAATTGTAAATGGAACGACAAATTTTATTTTGACGAAAATGTCAGACGAAGGGAGAGCATATAACGACGTGTTAAAAGAAGCCCAACAACTTGGATTTGCAGAAGCAGATCCAACATCAGACGTAGAAGGTTTAGATGCAGCAAGAAAAATGACGATTTTAGCTACTCTCGGTTTCTCTACAAATGTAGAGCTTGGAGATGTGAAAGTAAAAGGAATTACCTCTATTACAGAGGAAGATATTGAATACAGTAAGAGCTTAGGTTATACAATTAAATTAATCGGTCTTGCAAAACGAGATGGTGAAAAATTGGAGGTTACGGTTGAGCCAACTTTACTGCCAAATACACATCCTCTTGCGGCGGTACAAAATGAATATAACGCTGTGTATGTGTATGGTGAAGCGGTTGGAGAAACGATGTTTTATGGACCAGGTGCAGGAAGTTTACCGACAGCGACAGCTGTTGTTTCTGATCTAGTTGCTGTAATGCAAAATATTAGATTAGGGGTAACAGGAAATAGTGCTGTAGTCCCACAATATCAAAAAGTATTAAAAGAGCCAGACGAAATTGTCGTGAAAAAGTTTTTAAGACTTCATGTAAAAGACGAAATTGGTGTATTTGCAAAAATTACTTCATTGTTCTCTGAGCGCGGAGTTAGTTTTGAGAAAATTATTCAAATGCCGCTTGAAGAGAAAGGAAAGGCTGAAATTGTAATTGTAACGCATCGTGCGTCGCTTGCTGATTATGATTATATTCTACATACGTTGCAAGGGTATGAAGAAATAGATTGTTTGAAAGCGAACTATCGAATTGAAGGGGATGCTAAGTAGTATCTCTTACCATAAAACAGAAAGAGCCTATTAAGCAGCTTGCTTAATAGGCTCTTTTCTATTTAAAATCTGCGTACCAATTTGAATAAATGCTTGGATAATCCAGCCTGTTGTAAAGGATAAGATGATTGTTCCAAAATAGATAGGTCCATCTAATAAAAAGCTTAACGTTAAAAATAAAAAGGCTAATGAAATCTCTGTTCTTCTAAACGTCCATTTTTTCTTTTCAGCAACCGTTAAAACGAAAGCTTCTTGAGGCGCTGCGCAAAGGTTTGTAGAGACGTAAAGACCAATTCCAGCTCCAACGAATAGATTTCCGCAAATAAGTGTTATATATTTTGGAAGAGAGCGGATAGCGTCCATAATAGTTGTAATGGAATCAATCCAATCAACAAAAAGAGAAATAAGAACCATCGTTATAATTGTACCGATTGTAATTTGTTTTTTATTCCAAAAGAGTACGATAAGTGTAAAGGCAAAGTTAATCATGAAAATCCAAAAACCAATACTTATCCCAAAATTTTGATATAGTGCAATAAAGAAGGAATCATAAGGACTAAGTCCAAAGGAAGTAATTGTCGTCATCATATTAATACCGATGGCAAGAATGAGTAAACCGCTAATGAAAAATATATATTCTAATTTGAATCGAAGCATAGTTGTATATCCTTTCTAAATGTATTTGCTAGGAAAGGATATATTGTGGAAAGCTTACCAGGTCAAGGGAGAATTTTTGTGAGAAGGGGAAAGTGAGATGACAAATATAAGAAAGATTGCTGAACTTGCTGGAGTATCTGTTTCAACTGTTTCACGTGTACTAAATAATCATCCGTACGTAAATGAACAGAAACGAAAAGAAATTTTAGCGATTATAGAAGAATTAAATTACACGCAAAACGTGAATGCAATTCATTTAGTGAAAGGAAAAACGAATGTAATTGGCGTTTTATTGCCACACGTAAATGATCAATATTATAGCGCTATTATCGAGGGGATATCAAAAGAGACAGCAAAGAATAATTATAATATGATGCTTTGCCAGACGAATTATAGCGAAGAAAGAGAACTAGAAATTTTAAATATGTTAAAAATGAAAAAGCTTGATGGGGTTATTATTTGTTCTCGGGCAAATAGTAAGGAGAAGCTTGAAGAATATACGAAATTCGGCCCGATTGTTATGTGTGAAGAAATAGATTCAAAATGCATTTCAAGTGTCCATATCGATTACTACAAAGTATTTTCACGTGGGATGAAAAGCTTAATAGATGCCGGTCATATACGTATTGGATATTGTATTGGAAGAAGTAATAGTGTTAATAGTCAAAGACGAAAGAAGGCGTATGAAGATTCGCTTCAACAGAGTATGGTAACACCGTTAGAGACCTGGAAATTTGAGGGTTGTTTTACAGTGGAAGATGGACGCAATGTAATTAGAGAATGGGCTCATATGTCAGTAAAACCAACGGCGTTCCTTGTATCTTGTAACCATATTGCAGCGGGGATGGTTACAGAAGCAAAAAAACAAGGAGTTCGTATTCCAGAGGATATTACGATTATCGGGTGTGATGATCAAGAGGTGGCAGATATATTGGGTATAACGACGATTTCGCATTCTAGTAAAAACGTTGGAGCGAAAGCGTTTGAATTATTATATGAAAAGATTAATGAAGAGAAATTAGATGTGAAGCATATAGAGTTATTACCAGAATTAGTAGATAGAGAAACGACATAATTGAGAAGGTGTGAAAATCGCTTTTCAAAATTTCGTTTGGTATAATTATGGACAATCTATGAGGGCTAAAAGGGGTTTTGATATGAGATCAAAAGTAGTAAAAGTAATTCTACTCATTACAATTGCATCTTTCTGTTTATTTGCATATGGCTTTGTTTCAGGTGTAAATGATGTATTAAATCCGAAAGCTTCAAATTTAATTAAAAAGACCGATGTAGTGGCAAAAGAGAAAAAGAAAACGGGAACGTTACAAATCGTTAGTTTAGGTGATTCATTAACGCGTGGCGTTGGTGATAAAGAAGGAATTGGCTATGTTGGGCGAATGAAAGAGGATTTACAAAAAGATTATAAGCAAAAAATTGCATTAACAAATTTAGCAGTTAGTGGTGCAAAAATGCCCGATTTATTAAAACAAATTGAAAGTAGTGGCGCTCAATATTCAATTAAGCAAGCAGATGTAATCGTGTTAACGATTGGTGGGAATGATTTGTTCCCAGGCTGGGAATCGCTTGGGAAAATAGATTTAGAGACGTATCGTCCTGACACAGAAACGTTTCAAAATGAAGCAAAGAAAATTATAGAAGAAATTCGTAAATTAAATACAGATAGTCCGATTTTTTGGCTTGGTTTATACAATCCTTTTGAAGATGTAGAAGATTTAAAAGGGTCTTCAAACATTGTTGTGGACTGGAATGCATCTTTAGAGAAGTTAGCGCTAAACGATAAAAATGTGTATATTACACCGACATTTGATTTATTCCAAAACCGCGGGAAAGATTTATTATACTCTGATCATTTTCATCCGAACGAAGTAGGTTATACGTATATGGCAGAACGTTTAGTTCAAAATGTTGTAAGTAAATTAAAACTAGAACAAGGAGGGTTAAAATGACGACGATACTTTCCGTACGAGACTTGAAGAAGGTAATTGGAAAGAAGACTCTTGTAGAGAATATTTCCTTTGATGTAAAGCAAGGAGAAGTGTTCGGGTTCTTAGGACCAAATGGTGCTGGAAAGACGACTACCATTCGAATGTTAGTCGGATTGATTAAGGCGACAGAAGGTAAGATTTCTATCGGTGGTTATTCGATTAAGGAAAATTTCAGAGAAGCGATGCGTCAAATTGGGAGTATCGTTGAAAACCCAGAGTTGTATACATATTTAACAGGATGGGAAAATTTAAAGCAATTTGCTCGTATGTTAGGTGATATATCAGATGAACGTATTATTGAAATTGCTGAAATGGTTCATTTAGATGAAAGAATTCATGACAAGGTAAAAACGTACTCACTTGGTATGAAACAACGCCTTGGAATTGCACAGGCGCTCCTTGGGAATCCTAAATTGCTTATATTAGATGAGCCAACGAATGGTTTAGATCCAGCTGGGATTAGAGAACTTAGGGAATTTATACATAAGCTTGTGAAAGAAGAAAATATGAGCGTGTTTATTTCAAGTCACTTGCTAAGTGAAGTGCAAATGATATGCGATCGCGTTGCTATTATTCATAAAGGAAAGATGATAACAGTTGCCAAGGTTGAAGAATTAATTAAAACAGCAAGTGATCGTGTAGAATGGATTGTTACACCAATTTCTAAGGCGAAAGATATGCTAGAAGCGGCCGAGGAAATAAGAGAAGTGAGTGTAAAAGGCGAGCGATTACTATGCCGCATGGATATTGCATCTATAAGTAGTTGGAATAAAAAATTTGTAGAAAATGAAATAGATGTACATAGCGTTAAGGAGCTTGTATTTACGCTAGAAGATTTATTTATTGAACTCACAAGGGGTGAGCAGCATGCGTGAATTTGCGAATCTAGTTTTAAATGAATCAGAAAAGATTTACCGTAAGAAACGTATTTTTGTTGTCATGCTTATTTTAGCAATCTTGATCCCGCTTTTTGTGTACGCGCAGTATCGTGAAATAGAAACGACACAAAAAAGACTCGGTACAACTGATTGGAAGGTTTCATTGCAACAGCAAATTGTTGATTCTCAGAACCGGTTGAACAATTCTAGGTTGCCAGAAGAATGGCGTGATTGGTTAAAGGTAAGAGTTGAGCAACAACAATATTATTTAGATCATGATATTAACCCGATGGCACCGGGTGCACCGACTTTTGTCAGAGCATTTATTGAACAAGGAATTACATTATTTATTCCGCTTCTCGTAATGATTGTCGCTATTGATATCGTTTCAGGAGAACGAAGTGATGGGACGATGAAGATGTTACTTACGCGGCCGATTCGGCGCTGGAAAATACTCCTTAGTAAATACGTGACGATGTTATTTTTCATTTCGCTCATACTGTTTCTTGTAGGTTTGTTTGCTTACATATTATCAGGGCTTGTATTTGGGTACTCGGGATGGAATTTACCTGTTTTAACAGGATTCGTCATTGATAAGGAAACGTTAAATACGAACTTTGTGCATCTTATTCCGCAGTGGCAATACATCTTAATGGCGTATGGACTAGCCTGGTTTGTTGCTATCGTTGTCGGAACTATATCATTTATGGTCTCTGTTTTAATTCGTAATACACCAGCTGGTATGGGCGTTATGCTAGCTGCATTAATTGCAGGCGGTATCTTAAGCTCGTTCGCAACATCTTGGGAAGGCGCGAAATATATTTTTAGTGTGAATTTATCATTAACGGATTATTTATCAGGAAAATTACCTGCGTTACAAGGCTTATCAATGGGATTTTCTTTGATGAATTTAACTGTTTGGGCAGTTGTTTCCCTTATTATTTCGTTCGTAGTATTTACAAAACAGGATATGTTGAATTAATTAGACAGGAAGTGACAGTATGGAAAATGTTTTAAAGAATGATTGGGGACCATTATTGGCACCAGAATTTGAGAAAGAGTATTATCGTACTCTATCCAGTTTTTTGACAGAAGAGTACAGCACGCATGTTGTTTATCCGAAGGTAGAAGATATTTTTAACGCTCTTCAGTATACAAGTTATGAAAATACAAAGGTTGTTATTTTAGGACAAGATCCATATCATGGACCGAATCAAGCGCATGGTTTAAGTTTTTCTGTACAACCTGATGTTAAAACACCACCGTCATTGTTAAATATGTATAAAGAACTTCGAGATGAATATGGTTATGAAATCCCGAATAACGGTTATTTAGTAAAATGGGCGGAACAAGGAGTATTACTACTAAATACCGTATTAACAGTTCGTCAAGGCGAAGCAAATTCTCATAAGGGAAAAGGATGGGAGCACTTCACAGATCGTGTGATTGAACTGTTGAACGAACGTGAAAAGCCAGTTATTTTCATATTGTGGGGGCGCCATGCGCAGGCGAAGAAGAAGTTAATTACGAATCCGAATCATCATATTATCGAATCTGTACATCCAAGCCCATTATCGGCAAGACGTGGTTTCTTTGGTAGTAAGCCATACTCTAAAGTAAATACGATTTTAGCTAATATGGGAGAAAGAGAAATTGATTGGGAAATTCCAAATTTATAAATAGAAAAGGTAGTTAACAGTCGTTAACTACCTTTTTATTATTGTTGTTCGTTCTTTAATTTTGCATCTAGTACAAAAGTACCAAATGGGATAACTGATGAAACGAATGCTCCAAGTGCCCATAAAATTGATTTACGGTGTACGATTGTTACTTGAATTACTGCAAAGATGAATAGAATAAACAGAACACCATGAGCCATGCCTGTAATTTTAACAGCTGTTGCAAATCCTGCGAAATATTTCAATGGCATTGCTACAAATAATAGTAATAGGAAAGAAATACCCTCAACTAGTCCAATTGCTCTTAATCGTCCGATTGGTGTAGATAACATAAAGTGGCCTCCTTTAACGTATGCTTGTATATAGTAAATTTGTATTCTTTATCAAAATAAAATAGTCTATTTTGTTTCATTATATACAAAAAGAAAGTTTACACTACGAGAATAGTGCAAAGTTCAAAATATAGTCACAAAAGCATGAGAATTTAAATAAAAACCTATTTGAAGTATTTGACTTCAAATAGGTTTTGTGAATGAAAATATTAAACAAGTACATCCGTTTTTAAAACGAATTTCTCTACAACTTTTGCAACACCATCGTTCATA
The DNA here is from genome assembly GCF_052044835.1 of Bacillus sp. 22475. Lineage (NCBI taxonomy): Bacteria > Bacillati > Bacillota > Bacilli > Caryophanales > Bacillaceae > Bacillus > Bacillus sp. 22475. Next base: position 157,680 of record NZ_JBQENW010000005.1, read on the forward strand.
TTTGTATCTGTTACGTAGTTTGCAATTTCTTTAATATCATCAGGTGCATTGCCCATTGCAACGCCAAGACCAGCAAATTCAATCATTGCTTGGTCGTTATAGCTATCGCCCATTGCGATAACTTCTTCACGCTTAATGCCAAGCTTTTGAATCAGTTTGTTTAAGCTCGTTCCTTTTGTAACACCGGCTTCAGTAAATTCTAAGAAGAATGGTTTCGAACGCATCACGCTTAATTGGCCTTCTAGTTGTTTTTGTAGTTTCTTTTCAACTTCAACAAGGCGTTCAGCTTCTTTATTCATTAATACTTTTACTACAGGCTCTTTAACTGCGGCTTTAAAGTCATCTACTATAACAATTGGCATACCAGTAATATCGCCCTCAATTTCAGTATAAGGATTATTTTCTTCTGTTACGATATCATCGCCCATATAAGTATGAATCCATACATCTTCAGTTTTACTAATTTCAAATAAGTTGTGAACGATTTCAGGAGATAGTGTACTACTAAAGATTTCTTCGTTTGTTTTACAGTTAATAATTTTTGCGCCATTAAAAGATAGAATGAAACTGCCGTATTCTTCTAAGCGAAGTTCTTTGGCTACATTGCGCATACCAAACGTTGGACGTCCAGAAGCAAGTACAACCTTTACCCCTTGCTTTTGTGCAGTCATTAACGCTTCTTTCGTACGAGGTGAAATAGTATGGTCATCACGTAATAAAGTATCATCTAAATCTAAAACAATCATTTTATAAGTCATATAGAAAATTCCTTTCTTTAATTGAAATCAAAATACATGTTCATGAAGATGTTGAGGAATAATAGTAAGACATCAAACCTCTTTGAAAAGAAGTAGATAAATCATTATGAGTGTGTTGCTCATAATATCGGTTAATAATCATTGGGGATGGATAAAACCCCAATGATTCAAGTTTGATTTTATCGTAACAACTCTAAAGGTAGAGTGCAATAATGGAAGTTTTCCAATTTACGATATTTGTTTTGCTGTGGAACGAGAAAATAGTATTTCTAGCAAAATGGCCATTACAGATCCAAGAACGAGACCGTTACTTAAAAACGATGCTAGAAATGGTGGAAGTGTGGAATATGCTCCTGCTGGAACAAACATAACTCCGACTCCTGTGAAGATTGAAAGACCGGCTACTTTAAATAATCGTTCTTTATCCTGGACAGTTTCGTATTCTCTAAAGGCGAGGCCAATCATGCTTGCGAATACAGGATAAATAGCGGCATAACCAACTGCAACAGGAATTGCTGCAAAGAATGAAGTAATCTTTGGGAATATACTAACGACAATAATAAAGCTTGACCCTAATATAAAAGGGAGACGTTTATAAATATTAGTCGTTGCAATAAAACCTGCTGATCCAGAAATAGCGACAGGTCCAATAGCTGAAAACAGGCCGCCTAGCAATTGATTGATTCCTGTTATAATGCCGGCTTGTTTAAAACGATCTGATGCAGCATTTTCTTCATATTTAGAGACAACCTTTTGTACAACGCGAATACTTGCTAACATATTTGTTAGAAGTAAGAGTGTAACAAATATGACCGTAATTACCATGTTCCATTCAACACGAGGCATGCCGAAAACAAATAAGGACGGAAAACGGATTATGTCTGTCACGGGTGTTATTGGATTAGATAATCCGAAGCATGCGAATAATATCCAGCCGCATACGATACTGAAAAGAACGGAATATTGTCCAATAATAGGTAGCTTCATGATGAAAAAGGATAGTAAAATAACAATGAGTGAAAGGATAAATACGTTAGGTTGTACTTCTGTATGTTGTCCATCAAGGCCAAACATTCCTTTTAAGAAGGAGCCACTGAGTTGCGCGACAAGAAGAAATAAATACGTTCCAATGACTGTTGGTGTAAAATAGCGAACGAGTTTATCAATAAGTCCAAAAACGCTAAGAATAATACAAATAATACCGCTTAATAAGAAAGCGTATTGAAGAACTTTAAGTGTCTCATTGCTTGATCCAAATAATACGACGCCTAAACTTGCGTAAAGGGAGAAAATTCCCCACCAAAGGCCAGCAGGACCTTCTTGAATAGGAAGTTTATGCCCAAATATAGCTTGCAAGAGACCAGCAAAGCCAAGAACAAATAATGTTCTTTGTACGAATGCGATAGCTTCAGCGCCATCAAGACCATAACTAGTTGCGACACTAATTGGTACAATAAGGCTTCCAGCTAAAATAAATAGTGCCCATTGTAAGGCGGAAAGAAATGTTTTCATTATATCAACCTCTTTCATAGATTCCGTATCTAGTATATACGTATTTTATTTCCACTGGCAAAGATTGTAGATAGAGAAAAGAGTTGAAACACGGTATGAATGCACGTAAGCAATTATGGATAGCAGTTATATGTATGACTTTTGTTGTAATTCTAGGAACGATAGGATTTATGACAATTGAAGAGATTAGTTTGTTTCAAGCATTTTGGATGACGATGATTACTGTATTGACTGTTGGATACGGAGATGCCGTTCCTGTAACGCAAGCAGGGAAAGTATTTGCGCTCCTTATTATTCCTGTTGGTGTAGGTATTGTTACGTATGCAATTGGGGTAGTGGCAGCTATGATTATTGAAGGGAATTTATTTCATGCAGTACGGAGGAAGAAGATGGATAAACAAATAGCGCAGTTGAAAAATCATATTATAGTATGTGGTTGCGGTAGAGTGGGGCTTCAAGTTGTACATGAATTGCAAGAAAAGAAAATTCCATTTGTTGTTGTCGATAAAGATGAAAGTATATTAGAGAAGGAAAAGCTTTTGTATATACATGGAGATGCAACGGAGGATCAAGTTTTACATCATGCTGGAATTTCAAAAGCGGCTGGTTTAGTTGCTATTGTTGCAAATGATGCCGAAAATGTATTTATTACATTAACAGCAAGAGGATTAAACGATGCAATTAAAATTGTGGCTAGAGCTGAAAAACCAGAAACTGAAGAGAAATTAAGGCGTGCGGGTGCAAATAAAGTTATTAATCCATCCAGTATGGCAGGAATTCATATTGCAAAAGGTATTGCGAATCCATTAACAGTTCATTATATTGATACAGTGCTGTATGGGATAGAACAGTCATTTGTCATTGAAGAAATTTTAGTTGGAAAAGATTCAATATTAGTTGGTAAATCGTTACTAGAGAGTGATGTGAGGAATCAGTTTGATGTAACGATATTAGCGATTTTGAGAAATGGGGATATTATACATAATCCAACGGGGCAGGAAAAACTGCAAGAACATGATATGATAATAGTATTTGGTTCAGTAGAGAAGCTGAGGCAATTTGAGAAAGAACTACAAAGTACGAGGTGATAAGGAATGCAAATATCGAGCGATAAGATTTTAAATAAAATGGCGAATGAAATTGCAAAGGCAAAGAGTAGTGAAGGACAAAAATCAAAAGATCATTTATTAGTTGTGCGTGCTTTATGCGATTTACTATTAGATGAACAGGTTGAAACTTCTACGTATAGGGAGCCGCAAATTCAATCGCAAGTAATTGGATCGCAGCATATAACGACAGTTCAACCAGTTATGCCAGTGTCTGGAGAACCTGTGTATATTAAAGAAGAAGGTGCAAATGGTAATTCTTTATTTGATTTTTAAGGATTAAATCGTTTGGCTTATATGAAAAAATTGCTTATGATAAAAGTAAAAAAGGGGAATTAAGATGAAGATTTTCTTTTTACTAGGTTGTATTGCAGCGGGGTTATCTGTTGCGTTGGGAGCTTTTGGAGCACACGGTTTAGAAAATAAAATTTCTGCGAAAATGTTAGAAGTTTGGAAAACAGGCGTTACATATCAAATGTTTCATGCAGGTGGACTATTCGTAGTTGCTTTATTGATGGATAAGGTTCAATCATCACTTTTAACTACTGCTGGTTGGCTAATGGTAGCTGGGATTATTATGTTCTCAGGTAGTTTGTACGCATTAAGTACGACAGGCATTAAGTTCTTTGGTCCAATTACACCTCTTGGTGGTGTAGCGTTTATTGTGGCATGGATTCTAGTAGGGACTGCAGTTGTAAAAGGATTATAAAAAACAAAAGCTGGCATTTGCCAGCTTTTTTTATGGTCTTGGAGTATAAGTTGCTTGTTGACTAGGTAAATACGTAATTTCTTCTGGAAATTCTACGTAATCTAAGTAGATCATTAATAGTAAATAGCGTTTTCCTGATTGCGGTTCACTAATAACGATATGGTCACGGCCAGCTGCTTCAATAATACCTGTATAAGATTGTGTACCAAGGGAACTGCCACGTTCATAAGTCATTACAACTGTAGCTTGCTTACCTTTGTTTAAACGAAGGATATTTTCAATATAGGATTGCTCTAGAGGTAACATGCCTTGAGAAATTGCATATTGAGCCTGCGCAGCTTGAGCTGTTTGTTGTTGCATTGCTTGCTGCTGTTGTTGAGTCATTTGTTGCGGTTGGACATAAGTTCCAGATGGTTGATAAAAACCTGTTCCATAGTACGGATTTTGTTGCTGTGCCATTCAAAAATCCCTCCTCATTTTTATTCCTTAATATACGCTAGGGCAGTCTCCAGCAGATGGCTGGAAGAAGCAGTGCTTTTTAAAGCGACCAGAGTTTTGTTGGTTATACCAAGTTGGTGGACATGCACCTTCAGGTCTAAAGAACCATAAGGCAAAGTTGGCAGGCCAAAAACGTTGCCCTTGAATGGTCCGTCTCGCCAGGGCAATATCTTGTTCACGTGCCCGTTGATAAAAATATCCTTTTTGCGTTGCTTCAAAACCGCCGGGGTTTTGATAAACCATTTGACGTAAATTACGAATACTTTTAAAGTCTAAACAATTTCCGCGGACACGATTTACCCCAACGTTTCCGACCATTAACATTCCTTGTTGCCCTTCTCCTTCGGCTTCAGCACGCATCAGTCTAGCTAACAACTTTACATCTGCTTCGTTATAAGCAATAACACCCATTATGTGTCACCTCTCTTTTTGTAATACCTTTTGGAAAGAGGTTTATTTCTAGATGAAGTGTGGAACAATTACTAGTTCATACGTATGAGGAAAAGGACTCAGATATGACAACCAAACGAAGTTTTACACTGAGAGAGGAAAATAAAAAAAGCTAGCGTGAGCTAGCTTTTCATCATTAAAATACTTTAGACCATAAGTTTGAGAAGAAATCTCCAATAGAGCGCATTGTTAGCACAAACCAATTTGCTTTTTCAACTTCCTCTGTTGTTTTTGCAGTAACTTTCATACTTTTACTACCGTCTAAGAAACCATATTTATCAGTTGATTCTAAAGTAATTGAGCCTACTTTGGCATCTTTCTTAACAGGAGCAACTAAATGTCCATCTTCAGCAAGAGATTTATCTAATTCAGTCCCGATTTTATAAGGATCTTTGCTACCTTTTTTCGCAATTACTGTTATTTCTTTTTCAGGTGCAACCGTTACTTGATCTTCTTTCCCTTTTACTACAGAGATTGTGTTATTTTTATCAACCTTGAGCTTTTGTTTTTCGAAGTTATTAAATCCATATTCAATTAATTCACGAGATTCCGTGAAGCGTTCATCCATTGATTTTGTTTTAATAATAACCGAGATAAGACGTACATCACCACGTTTCGCTGTAATAGTGAACCCATATCCAGCGGTATCAGAACTACCAGTTTTTAAACCATCCGTTCCATCATAAGAGAAGGCAGCGCCTGGTAACATCCAGTTCCAGTTTTCCATACGAATTGGTTTTGGATGATTGTCTGGGAAGTTTCTAAATCTTTGTTTTGTATCCTCTAGCATTTCTGGATACTTTGTAATCATTGCTTTTGAAAGTATACCCATATCGCGAGCTGACATAGAGTTTTCTGCATTTGGATCAGTACCCTCGGGATGTTTCCCTTTTAAGTCAGCGTTATTTAAACCAGTAGCGTTTACAAATTTATATTTCTTTAACCCTAGTTTTTTTGCATGTTCATTTGCAAGATTTAAGAAGTTTTTCTCACTTCCTGCAAGTAGCTCTGCTAAAGCAATACTAGACCCGTTTGCAGAGAAGATAACAATAGAATGATATAATTCTTTTACAGTATATTGACGTCCTTTTTCGAACGGTACATTAGAGAATTCATTATTACGAGAGACTTCATAAGCGTAATCAGAAATATTTACTTTCGTATCCCATGTGATTTTTCCTTCTTTAATTGCTTCTAAAACAGCGTAAACAACAATTAATTTCGACATACTAGCAATAGCTAGCAATTCATCTGGATTTTGCTCGTGAAGTATTTTTCCTGTATCTGCATCAAATAAAAGTGCAGCAGCTGCCTCAATATGTATTTTTTCTTCTGCATGGGATGTTGTTACTCCTAAGGAAGAAATTGACAATACAAACAATAGTAAAATAGACAAGATTTTTTTCATATAGATTATCACCTTCGCATCGTTATTTAGCATATAGCTCGTATCATTTTAGCATATCTTTACATATAAAAAGGTTACAATTTTACAATAAATTTGAAAAAATGTCGGTTTTTCTTCAAAAGTGCAGAAAAAAGGAGATTTTTGAGGATAAATATAGAGAAAAATAAAAAAAGGAACGAATTTCGTCCCTTTTTCAATATTATATGTGTAAAAATTTCTCTACTTTTTCGTCTGGTAAGATGTTTCCAACGAAGAATGTTCCGAATTCACCATAACGAGCACTTACTTCATCAAATCGCATTTCATATATAAGTTTCTTAAATTGAAGAACATCGTCAGCGAATAATGTTACGCCCCACTCGAAATCATCGAATCCAACAGATCCTGAAATAACTTGGCGTACTTTACCTGCGTATTGACGACCAATTTTACTATGACTGTACATCATTTTTTTACGCTCTTCCATAGGAAGCATGTACCAGTTATCATCACCTTGGCGACGCTTATCCATTGGATAGAAGCAAATATGATTTGCTTTCGGCAATTCAGGATATAAGCGAGCTAAAATTTGTGGGTTTTGGTATGGATCCTCATCAGCTGGAAGATAGTTGCTTAATTCAACAACAGATACGTAAGAATATGCAGGAACCATATATTCAGCTAAAGTTGTTTTATTCAATTCTGTCTCAATTTCATTTAACTCTTCCATTGTTGGACGTAAAATCATAAGCATAATATCAGCTTTTTGACCAACAACTGTATACATTGCGTGACTACCATTTTTCGCAGTAGTTACTTCGTTCCATTTTTCAACGACATTTAAAAATTCAGACACTGCTTGTCCGCGTTCGTCGCTAGATAATGTTTTCCATGCAGCCCAATCAATAGAACGTAAATCATGTAAACAATACCAGCCATCTAACGTTGTTGTTGCTTCACTCATTCTATTCACCTCAGTTAATGATAGTTTTACACGTTAACTATAGCATATATAGTTTTAAAATCATCTATATAAAATCTTGGCGCATAAAATTGTCACATTTAAGGGTTTAAGTAAGGTGAATTAGACGGCTGAATTTTATGAAAATATAATCATTTTTATTTTATCTATTTTTTGGGAGCTATAAGTTTAAAATATAGAAGAAAAGCAGTATTCTTAAAGATAGAGTTTTTTAACATATGTAGGAGGGTTTATTCGTGAGCAACTTATTTACAACAGTAAAAGAAAAAGTTCAAGGAAAAGGCATTTCTATCGTACTTCCTGAAGGAACTGATGAAAGAATTTTAGGCGCTGCAGAGCGTTTAGCAAAAGAAGAGTTAGTAAAACCAATCTTAGTTGGTAATAAGGAAGAAATTAGCGCAAAAGCTGCTAGCATGAATTTAACATTAGCAGGCGTTGATATTTACGACCCAGCTACATACGAAGAAATGGATGCAATGGTAGCATCTTTCGTTGAACGCCGTAAAGGTAAAGCAACTGAAGAAGACGCTCGCAAAATCCTTAAAGACGAAAACTACTTCGGTACAATGCTTGTATACATGGGCAAAGCACACGGTTTAGTAAGTGGTGCAGCTCACTCTACAGCTGATACAGTTCGTCCAGCACTTCAAATTATTAAAACAAAACCAGGCGTTACAAAAACTTCTGGCGTATTCATCATGGTACGTGAAGAAGAGAAATATGTATTCGCTGATTGCGCAATTAACATTGCACCAAACAGCCAAGATTTAGCTGAAATCGGTATCGAAAGTGCGAAAACTGCTGAGTTATTCGGCATTGATCCACGCGTTGCTATGTTAAGCTTCTCTACAAAAGGTTCTGCGAAATCTCCAGAAACAGAAAAAGTTGTAGAAGCAACTCGCATTGCAAAAGAAATGGCTCCTGAGTTAACTTTAGATGGAGAATTCCAATTCGATGCTGCATTCGTACCATCTGTAGCTGAGAAAAAAGCTCCAGGTTCTACAATTAAAGGTGATGCTAACGTATTCGTATTCCCAAGCTTAGAAGCGGGTAATATCGGCTACAAAATCGCTCAACGTTTAGGTAACTTCGAAGCAGTAGGACCAATTTTACAAGGCTTAAACATGCCTGTAAATGATCTGTCTCGTGGATGTAACGAAGAAGAAGTGTACAAGTTAGCTTTAATTACAGCAGCTCAAGCACTTTAATTCTAAAATGAATTAGTATGGAAAATGACCACCCTTAGGGTGGTCATTTTTATTTTTCTAAGCCAAGTGCTTTATTATTACGATCAATAATACGTTGTAAATTCGTCTCATATAAAGGAATCTCATCTATTGTTAATTGAGATGGTGTTAACTTTGGAGCGAATTGCTGCAATGTTTTTAAAAGACGCATCATCAAATCTTGTACTGTAATGGTTTCGCCAAGTAATTCTGAGAGTGAGGCCATCGTACTTGGTACAATTTCAGGGTACGTAAAGCGTGTTTCTTCTCCTTGAATTGCTAGGTTGTAGAAATCACGAACGAGTGCGGCACGCTCAGAGCCACTTCCGGTAGCACAGAGATAAATTTGGACAGCGACACCGCCGCGAATACGACGTTGTGAAATACCAGCGAATTTTTGATCGCGAATACTTAAGTCATAACTACCAGGACAGTAAGAGCCAACAATTTCTTTTGCCTCGATAGTAACGTCGTAATCCTTTAACATCTCCTTAATTAAATGCCACATCGTATCGTATCCAAGATCAATATCGATACCTTTTTCTGTTTCTTGGAATAAAAGTGATACGTTTAAAACACCTTCATCAAGCACGACTGCAAGCCCGCCAGAATTACGAACAATAACATTGAAGTTGTGTTGTTTTAAAAAAGAAATACCTTCTTCTAAATGCGGAAGGCGTGAATCTTGAATGCCAAGGACAATTGTATTGTGATGAACCCAAGAACGCATTGTTGCGGCTGACTTGCCATTTCCAATGCTTGTGCATAATGTGTCATCCATTGCGAATGACTGAAGTGCATGGAATGTTGGTCCCAAACTAGACTGATCTACAATGCGCCACTCTGGCTGAGATAAAATGGAACGGGAATTGCTCATATAACTAACCCCTTATCTTTAAAATGACAATCTCTATTATAGCAAAAAATGAAGAATGGAGTTTTCTCACATATAAAGGGGGAGCTTAGAGGTGAAATAATAAAAAGGATGCATTACATGCATCCTTTTTATTCTGCAATTTTTTCTAAATTACCGTTTCGGTCCATTCGGAAAGATGTTTGAGAACGTTCTTCGTCATCCATGACTGCCAATTTACGAGCTCGGTTCATAATGTTCATAAGTGTTTCGTAATCTTCTTGTACAGTATGAGATTGCTTTTCTAACTTTTCTAGTTTCTTTTCTAGTTCCTCATTCCGAAGGATTTGTGCTTTAATTTCTTGTTTCAATCTCGTATTCTCGTTTTCAAGAGCTGTTACTTTTATATTTGAAGATCCGACTGTTTGTAAAAAATAAATAACATCTTGCATTGTCATAGAGCTTCTTGCAGCAGGAGCAGTAGATTCTTGATATGGAATAGCTTCTTTATATTGTACGATTGATTCCTCTTGTACTAATTCTTCATAATCATTTATCGAATCTGAAGCTGGTGGTGTATAAAGTAAACGTTTTTTCGCTTGTTCACCGCTTGCAGCACGCATTTTATCTTTACGATGTTTTTTTGCTAGTTGAAGAGCTTGTTCATAGCTATAGCGAACGACAGCATTCCAGCGGAAACCACAAGCAGCAGATGTACGATTTAACTGATCTCCTACTTCCTCAAATGCATTTAATTGCGTACTTCCTTCTCGAACATGACGAAGTACCGTTTCAGCAAGTAATAAATCATCCTCATCTGTCCAAGCATCTTGTCTTACTTTCATAGATTCAACTCCCTTTCTTTTTATGAACTTCCTATTTTTATAATGGGCAAAAAAATAAACTTTTATACAAAGCTTTTAAAAATATGGTAGATTTCGATGAAAGGTAAAAATTTTCCCATGAATGGTGAGCTCTTCTGTAGGAGAGCATATAAATATGTAGCATTATGTAGAGAATAGGCTTTGTAGGGAAACTTGCAACGAGCTTCAAAGAGCGGTAAAATACCATTTAGTGTTTATTTTTAAACGTACTTGAGAAAAGTTTAAAATAGAGGAAGTGTTATATAATGGGAAACGAATTTCGCGTGTGCGATGACTGTCAGGCAACGAACGTTAAAACGTTAGTTCCGAAGTTAAAAAAAGTAGATTCATGTGCAACGATTGAAGTTGGATGTCAGTCTTACTGTGGTCCTGGTCGTAAAAAATCATTCGCATTTGTAAATAACCGTCCAGTTGCGGCTCCAACGGAAGATGAGTTAATCATAAAAATTGAAGCAAAGTTAAATAAGTAAGAAAAAGAAGAGTGAAAAGATTACTCTTCTTTTTTTATGCCCATAAGAGGAAAGATTTATTCTGCGAAAGTACTCTTGTGTGGACGAACGTTTTCTAAAGGATGGATATAACTTTTGTATTAAAGTTCCAATTTATATAAATTTATATTTCAAAATAATGGTTGACAGTCTTTTAAAGCGATAGGTAGAATAGAAGTGTCTGATTCTGAGAATCATTATCAGGAAAATAACAATTCACCTAATTTTTTTTATTACTATTTGAGAATAAATTTCATTTTAATAAATATATGTTGTTGGTTAGGATGGTTGAGGGATGGAAGCGAGCGCAAGCAGTATAGAACAGCAAGAAGAGAATGTTAAAGAGATTAAGAGCAGACCGCTCATCGCTTCTATTATTTTAGTAGCGGGTACAGTTTTGTTAGCTTTAAGCATGGCAGTTTCTATTTCTTTTGGGGCTGCAGATATTAGTTTAAAGACTGTATGGCAAGCTGTATTTCAGTTTGATGGATCTATTACACATCATAACGTAATTCAAGAGCTTCGCATGCCTAGAGCAATAGGGGGCGTAGTTGCAGGTGCCTTTTTAGCGGTATCAGGAGCAATTATGCAAGGCATGACGCGAAATCCACTTGCTTCACCATCGTTAATGGGAATTACAGATGGGGCTGTATTTGGAATTGCAATTATGTATGCATTTTTCCCTAATTCACCTTATTTAATGTTTGTTATCGCATCTTTTATTGGAGCTGCGTTTGGTGCAAGCATTGTATATGGAATTGGGTCTTCTTCACCAGGTGGATTAACACCTGTGAAATTAGCTTTAGCAGGTGCAGCTATTAGTGCTTTATTAGGGGCAATTTCATCTGGAATCGCATTGTATTTTAATCTTGCCCAAGAGGTGAGCATGTGGAATGCAGGCGGAGTTGCTGGAGTGAAATGGCAAAGTATTAATATGTTAGTGCCAATTGGCTTTGTTTGTCTCTTTATCGCAATTATGATGTCGAGATATATTACAATTTTGAGCTTCGGTGAAGAAATTGCGATTGGACTTGGTCAAAATACGACATTAATTAAATTTATCGGAACAGTACTTGTTCTTGTTTTAACGGGTTCCGCAGTTTCCATGGCAGGATCAGTTGGATTTGTTGGTCTTGTAATCCCGCATATGACTCGTTTCCTCGTAGGCTCGGACTATAGATGGGTTATTCCATGTTCTGCGGTCTTAGGCGGACTGTTAATTGAATGTGCAGATATGTTATCTCGCGTTATTAACCCACCATTTGAAACGCCAATTGGAGCAATTACAGCGCTAATTGGGGTTCCATTCTTCCTCTACTTAGCACGTAATGAAGGGAGAGGAAAGATGTGAGGACGAGTGTCTTAACAAAAAAGAACATTTCTATATTAACGATTTTAGTAGGACTAATCGTTTCTATATTTCTTATTAGTTTAAATACAGGAACTTTTAAAATACCCCCAATTGACGTATTAAAGTCATTGGTTGGACTAGGGGCTGAAGATCAGTCTGTTATTTTATTTGAATTCCGTATGCCACGTATGGTAATTGCTATACTAGTCGGATCTGCTTTAGCTATGTCAGGTGCGATTTTGCAAGGTTTATCACGAAATCCGCTTGCTGATCCAGGTATTATAGGGATTAATGCTGGAGCGGGATTAACAGTTGTTATATTCGTCTACTTCTTCTTCGGGAAAGTAGGGACTGGTACATTTTTATCTGTATTCATTCTTCCATTTTTCGCACTAGTTGGAGCGATATTAGCAGCGGTAATTATTTATTTACTAGCATGGAAAGACGGCGTTTCATCGACTCGATTAATACTTGTCGGTATTGCCGTTGCAGCTGGATTTGGAGCTGTTAGTTTAATTTTCTCTATGAAGATGACATCTAACGATTTTCGTTTTGCTACGATTTGGCTGGCGGGAAGTCTGTGGGGTACAGATTGGAAATTTGTATTAAGTGTACTTCCATGGATGGTTATTTTCTTACCGCTTGCTATAAGTAAAGCACACATATTAAATGTAATGAACCTAGGCGATTCTACAGCAGTTGGCCTTGGTGTAAATGTAGAAAAAGAAAGACGTAAATTATTATTTATTGCAGTTTGTTTAGCAGGTGCATCTGTTGCTGTTGCCGGTGGAATTGGCTTTATCGGTTTAATGGCCCCGCATTTAGCAAGGCGCCTTGTTGGTGGCAAACATCAAATCATGTTGCCCACAGCTGCGCTAATAGGAACGTTTTTACTTTTATTCGCAGATGTAATTTCAAGAAGTGTACTAACAACTTCAGAAATACCAGTCGGTCTTGTTATTTCTGTAATTGGTGCACCGTATTTCATTTATTTACTTATGAGGACAAAATAAAGGGAGGCTTTTCGTATGGCAACTTTAGCGGTTGATGCGGTATCTGTTGGCTATAATGAAGGTTTAATTATTGATGGATTAACAGTTGAAATTCCGGAAGGGAAAATTACAACAATTATTGGACCAAATGGTTGTGGGAAGTCCACATTATTAAAAACGGCGTCTCGTATTTTGAAGGCAAAGCAAGGTACTGTTTATCTTGACGGAAAAGCAATTGAGAAACAGCCAACGAAAGAAATTGCAAAGAAAATGGCGATTTTACCACAAACTGCAGAAGTACCAACGGGTCTTACTGTATTTGAGCTTGTGTCATACGGAAGATTCCCTCATCAAAAAGGGTTTGGCACGTTGAAAGAAGAGGATTATCGCTACATTAACTGGGCACTTGAAGTGACAGGAATGAAAGAATTTGCGAATCGTCCAGCAGAAGCGCTATCTGGTGGTCAACGTCAACGTGTTTGGATTGCAATGGCTCTTGCACAAGGAACAGAATTACTTGTATTGGATGAACCAACAACGTACTTAGATATGGCTCATCAATTAGAAGTACTAAACTTATTGAAAAAGTTAAATGAAGAAGAAGGTAGAACGATTGTTATGGTTATCCATGACTTAAACCACGCTTCTCGTTTCTCAGATCATATGATTGCATTAAAAGCAGGTAAGTTAATGAAACAAGGAACGCCAGATGAAGTTATGACAAGTGAAACACTTCGTAACGTATTTGAGATTGAAGCTCAAATCGTTCCATGTCCAGTAAACTGTAAGCCAATTTGCTTAACATATGATTTAGCGATGATTAGTAATCAATTGCGTAAAAAAGCATAAGTAGAACCCCCTCGTGAAGAGGGGGGACTTCTAATGGACGTTGAGCTTCTTATATAAGAATGGGAAGTTGAACGCCCGTTAGAATGGGGTATTAACAACAATTAATAAAAATATATTGATTAATTGTTATCTTCGTTTCTTATAGTTCATTGCAACTTATAAGATAAATACAGCTAGAAGGAGTGGGAACATGAAGAATTTTAAAATGGCACTATTAGCAATGGTATTAGTTGTGACTTCTGTACTATTTGCTGCTTGTTCTAACAAAGAAGAAGAAAAGAAAGCAGATGCAAAGACTGAAGAGCGCACTGTAAAACATGCAAAAGGGGAAATTAAAATTCCTGCAAACCCAAAGAAAATTGCTGACCTTAGTGGTTCAACAGAAGAATTATTAATTTTCGGTATGAAACCGGTTATTACTGCTAATACATCTCAAGAAAAAATTGATGCACATATTGAAAAGAAACTAAAAGACGTTAAACCAGTTGGTTCTGCTTGGGGCGATAAAATTAACATCGAAGCAGTAGCTGCTGCAAAACCAGATTTAATTCTTGTAAATAATCGTCAAGAAAAGATTTATGATCAATTATCTAAAATTGCACCAACAGTTATGTTAAACACTCCATTAGATCAATGGCGTCCAAAATTCGAAGAAGTAGGTCAAATCTTCGGTAAAGAAAAAGAAACAAAAGAATGGTTCAAAAAGTATGATGAAAAAGCAAGCAAATTACATGACAAAATCGTCGCTAAAACTGGTGAAGCAACATTCATGAAAATGGCTGCGTATCCAAATGCTTTCCGCGTATACGGTGACTACGGTTACGGTAGCGTAATCTTTAATGATTTAAAACTACCAGCAGTTAAAGGTACACCAACTGATAAACCACTAGTACAAGTACAAAAAGAAGCTTTAATCGATTACAACCCAGATTACTTATTCGTATTTACAACTGGTGACGGTTCTCAGCGCTTAAAAGAATTCCAAGAAGAATCAATTTGGAAAAACATGAACGCTGTTAAAAACAACCACGTATTCACAATTAAAAATGAAGACTTAAACAAAGGTTACTTCCCATTAGGGAAAGATATGATCTTAGACGAAGTTGCTGAATTCGTTTTAGGTAAATAATGTATAAAGGAAATCACTTTTACTTCGGTAAAGGTGATTTTTTCTTTTTATAAAGGTAATTAATACAGTCTTTCATTTCTTTCTGTTTCTCATTTCGTTTATAATATAAAGTAAGAATGTAGTAAAGAAAGGGGGATGTCGGAAAGTGGTATATTTAAACGACAAACTCAGCGAAACAAAAGTGTTTAAAGACCCAGTACATAAATATGTGCACGTGCGTGATCGTGTTATTTGGGATTTAATCGGAACGAAAGAATTTCAACGCTTGCGCCGTATTAAGCAGCTTGGAACGACATTTTTTACATTTCACGGTGCAGAGCATAGTCGCTTTACTCATTCGTTAGGTGTATACGAAATTATTCGTCGTATGATTGATGATGTGTTTGATGGCAGACCAAATTGGAATGCTGAAGATAGATTGTTATGTTTATGTGCGGCATTACTTCATGATGTCGGTCACGGCCCATTTTCTCACTCGTTTGAAAAAGTATTTTCATTAGATCATGAGAAATTTACGCAAAAGATTATCGTTGGCGATACGGAGATTAATGATGTATTAAGTCGTGTTGATAAGGAGTTTCCACAAAAGGTAGCAGATGTAATTGCAAAAACGTCTACTAATAAATTAGCAATTAGTATGATTTCGAGCCAAATTGATGCGGATCGTATGGATTATTTATTAAGAGATGCTTATTTTACAGGCGTAAAGTATGGAAACTTCGATATGGAACGTATACTGCGTGTAATGCGCCCGTATGGGAATCAAGTAGTCATTAAAAATAGTGGTATGCATGCTGTTGAGCATTACATTATGAGTCGTTATCAAATGTATTGGCAAGTATATTTCCATCCGGTAACGCGAAGTGCAGAAGTTATTTTAACGAAGATTTTACACCGTGCTAAATCATTGCACGAGAAGTATTATACATTTAAAAATCATCCTGTTCATTTCTATTCTTTATTTGAAGAAGAAGTAACAGTAGAGGATTATTTAAAGTTAGACGAGAACGTTATGTATTACTACTTCCAAGTATGGCAGGAAGAAGAAGATCCAATTTTAAGCGATCTATGCCGCCGTTTTATGAATCGAAATCTATTTAAATATGTAGAGTTTACAGATAAACACGGTTTAGATAATTGGATGGAATTAAGTAGTTTATTTAAAAAGATTGGACTTGATCCGGAGTATTATTTAGTAGTTGATTCAACATCAGACTTACCGTATGACTTTTATCGTGCAGGAGAAGAAGAAGAGCGTTTGCCAATCCTACTTCTTATGCCAAACGGAGAGCTTAGAGAGCTTTCACGTGAATCGGATATTGTTGAGGCGATTACAGGTAAGAAAAGAACGGACCAAAAGCTATTCTATCCACATGATTTAATCTATGAAGATGGAAGAAAAGGAAAATATAAAGAGAGAATTATTGAGTTGTTAGAAGGAAAGAAATAAGAAGCAGCTAGTGGCTGCTTCTTATGAAAAACTTGAAATTATTTGTCGCTTAAGCGTTTTCCGCCAACTGCATAATGGTTTTTAGACATTTCTTCGATGAAAACAACGATGTTTTCTTCAGGAGCACCAGTTGTTTCGCTTACTGCTGCTGTTACTTTCTCAGCAAGAGCTTTCTTTTGTTCTTCTGTGCGTCCTTCTAGCATTTTCACTGTTACGTATGGCATATATAATCGCTCCCTTTATGTAAGTTACACTCTTATTATAGCGGATTATGGGGAAGAACAATCGAAAAAACAAATATTTTCTTTTTTTGACATATTGAAGAGGAGATGAAGCATGGATCAGTTATTTAGATATCCGTTGCACCAAATTCCGTTGGTAGCAATGGCCATTATTATTGCATTATCAGTGCATGAATTTGCGCATGCATATGTTGCATATAAATTTGGAGACGATACAGCAAAGAAGCAAGGCCGTTTAACATTATCACCGATGGCACACTTAGATCCTATTGGGATGATTGCTGTATTAATTCTTGGTTTTGGTTGGGCAAGACCGGTACCAGTTAATCCGTATAATTTTAAAAGACCGCGTCTCGCAGGAATATTAGTTTCTATTGCGGGACCAATTAGTAATTTAATTTTAAGTGCAATCGGTTTAATTATTTGGTATAGCTTATTAAAATTTGGTGTACTATACTCGATTCCATCTGCAGTAGCAGATACGTTAGCTCAATTTTTCCAGATTTTTATTATGTTGAATATCGTTTTACTTGTCTTTAACTTATTACCAATCCCACCACTTGATGGATATCGCGTAGTGGAGGATCTAGCACCAACAAATATTCGTGCGAAAATGACACAGTATGAAAAGTATGGAGCGATAGCGTTATTAATTCTTGTTATTACACCGCTTAGCAATTACACAATCCAGCCTATTTTTAATGTTGTTATTCCGTATGTATTAATATTTTTACAGAATATCATTGCGCCTATTTTCGGCCTTTAAACGAGGAGGAGCTTACATATGACAGAGAAAAAGAAAAAAATCGGTTTTAATATCGTGAAAAATGATTCAACAGATGGACATGGTGGTTTTGGCGTTGGGTCATTAAGTTTAGAAAACATTTCACCTGTATTTGTCGATGTACTAGAGAAAACAGCATTTGTTGATATCGGTGCGATGCATGCGCGTAGTACAGTAGAAAAAGGTATTAAGTTTTTAACAAATAAAGATGAGGTTCCAAACGGAAAACCATTTTGGCTTGTTTGGGTAACGATTGAAAGAACTGCAACTGGTGCTTATTACGCAGGTGTAACAGCTTGTGAAATGACAGTAGACCGTGAAATTCGTCGCGGATATAAATCACTTCCAGAACACGTAAACAAAATGGATAAATCAATGAAGCGTCACATTATGGTTGACCATATGGATGAATCATCTAAAAAGGTACTTGGTACATTCTTGAAAGAACATAATGAAGCGATTTGGAACGAATCTAGTGAAGAATTGCGCCGTGCATTATTAAGTGAATAAAAAATAGCTGACGGATGCCCGTCAGCTATTTTTTTTACCAAGGAAGATATTTTTTCCACCAACTTATTTTTTTCTTTTCCTCAGTTGTCTTTTCAAATTCCTCTTTATCATCAACATGATCCATACAATATTCAGTTGGTTCTGTACCTTTTGCGAAATACATTTTCACAGAAATAGGACAATTTTTTGTAGCAATTTTACCGTTCTCTGGGTTGATATTAACCGCTACGACGTCACCTGGTTGTTTAAATTCTTTTTTGGGCTGTCCATCTAAGCCTTTCTCCATCGTATCAGTCCATATTTTCTTCGCATATCCTTGTTCTGCTACGTTTGAAATAGATTTAGGTTGATCATATCCGACCCATACACCTGTTACGATTTGCGGAGTAAATCCGATCATCCAACTATCCGTTTCAGTAGAACCAGATTTTCCGGCATATGTTCTTGATAATTTTGATAACATCGATTGGCCAGTTACAGCAGCATAACTGCTTAGTTTCTTATTAAACATACCAGTCATCATTTCTTCCATTACAAACGCTTTGCTCTTGTCGAGAACTTGTTTACTCTCTAAATGAGCATCGTATAATATATTTCCTTCATGATCCATAATGCGGCGAATGAAAGTAGGTTTTACTTCTTTTCCACCGTTTGCGAACATGCTATAAGCGTTAACCATTTCAATTGGTTTTACGGGTGATGTGCCGAGAGCTAGAGAAGGCACATCTTTTAATGCACTTGTAATTCCAAATTGTTTTGCTGTTTTTGTGAGTGCGTCATCTCCTAAAAATAAATTCGTTTTTACAGCATATATGTTATCAGAGACTGCGAGAGCTTGTGCCATCGTTACAAAATCATCTGCATAATAATCTTTATAGTTTTTTGGTTTATACTTTGAAACGCCGTCACCTAAAGTAAATACAGTATATTCGCTTTTTAAGCGCGTAGCAGGCGTGAATCCTCGTTCTAATGCTGCATAATATAGAAATGGCTTAAATGTAGAACCAGGCTGACGAACGGCTTGTGTAGCCCTGTTAAATTGACTCGTAGTATAATCAGTTCCGCCAACAAGAGCAGCCACTTCACCTGTCGTTGGATTCATAGAGACGAGAGCAGTTTGTATGTTTGTTGTGTCAGGTATATGATCTTTTACAGCTTGCTCTGCTACAGCTTGTAGTTTAGGGTCTAGCGTTGTATAAATTCGCAAGCCACCTCGTTGTAAAGCTTGTTCGTCTAATCCAACATCACGAAGAAGCGAAGCTTGTACAGCATCTTGGAAATATGGTGCGACTTCTGCGACTTTTTTCGTATCTAATGAGGCAAAAGTTAGTGTCTCTTTCTTCGCTAAGGCTGCTTGTTGCTTCGTAATATATCCTTGTTCGACCATTTCATCTAATATGAGAGCTTGTCGTCCTTTAGCACGATCCTCTTTCAAAAAGGGAGAATAGACACTTGGCCCTTTCGGGATACCGGCGAGCATACTAGCTTCTGCTAATGTTAACTCTTTTGCCGTTTTATCGAAATATAGACGGGACGCAGCTTCGATGCCATAAGCGCCATGTCCGTAATAAATTGTATTTAAATATCCTTCTAAAATATGATTTTTATTATAGTTTACTTCAAGGCGGACAGTGTACATTGCCTCTAATAATTTCCGTTTCCACGTTTTATCATGATCTAAATACAGATTACGCGCGTATTGTTGTGTAATTGTACTAGCTCCTTGTACCTTTGCCATCGCTTTTAAATCAGCAACAATTGCACCTGCAATCCGTTTCACATCGAAGCCGTGATGTTTATAAAATCTTTGATCTTCAATAGAAAGGGTCGCTTCTTTTACATAAGGTGAAATTTCATTAAGAGAGACATTGTAACGTTTTTGAATTTCATTACTTTGTCCAATAACAGTATCATCGTTTGCGTAAAAGACGCTTGTTTGCGGGACCGCAACAGGAGGAGGTCCCATAATTTTTGCGACTATAATAATAACAAAAAAAGAAAAAACGAAGAAAAGGACGCAAGAAAACATTGCGGTGAAGAAAAGACGTTTATATTTTTTAAGTTTTGGATTCATAGTTTGATCCATCTTTTTTCAGCCCCTCATTAATACAAGCGTTATTGTATTAGTATTGAGGGTTTTCGTTTATTTTAAACAATGAAATTTCGAAAATAAAAAAGCCCCTTTCATTAAGAAAGGAGCTCGAAGGCACGTGTTGGCCAATCGGTAATGATGACATCTACACCATAATCAATCATAGTTTGTAAATCTTTGTATTCGTTAATTGTATATGGACGGAAAACATACCCTTGCTCTTGTGCTAACTGCACAAATTCTTTCGTTAATAGCTGGAAGTTTGGATGTAATCCACTTGCTTCTCTATGTTTTGCTTCGGCAATTGGATCAGCAAGTGGTGTATCATATAAAATTGCTCTTGGGATTTCAGGAGCAATTTCTGCTAATAATGAAACAGAGTTATGGTTAAATGATGAAAATACAATTTGATTAGAAAGATGATATTCGCGCACAAGTGCAACAGCTTTTTCCTCAATATTTGGGTAATGAATAACATCTGTCTTTAATTCAATATTTAGTTGTAAGTTCGTTGTGGAAAGCCAAATGAAAACCTCACGCAACGTTGGGATTTTTGCTTCATGGAAAGAAGGGTCTTTATAGCTACCAGCGTCCAATGATTGTAGTTCCTCTACCGTTTTTTCCGAAACAAGTCCAACGCCATTTGTTGTACGATCGACGGTTTCATCGTGAATTACGACAAGTTCACCATCTTTTGATAAGTGGACATCGAGTTCAATTCCGTGAGCGCCAATGCGTTCTGCTTCTTGGAAGGCAATCATCGTATTTTCGGGATGTGTACCTTTTACTCCGCGGTGAGCGAAAATAAGTGGTTTACTCATATGAAATTCTCCTTATTATCTCTTTTCTTTCATTATGAAACTGCTTTAGGGAAAATACAATTGAATATGACAAACATTTACAAAAGTCTAACAGTTGCAGAAAAGTTAACGTTAACGTAAAATGTAATAATCAAGTGAAGGGAGGAATAAACATGTATAAAATTGATGAAGTAACAAAGCAAGTCGGTTTAACAAAACGTACACTTCGTTATTATGAGGAAATTGGTTTAATTCATCCCCCAGAACGTAGTGAGGGAAATATTCGTCTGTATACGGATGAGGATATTGCCAGAATTAAAAGAATTGTAGAAGCGAAAGAAGTGCTAGGAATCACACTTCAAGAAATGCAGCATTTCTTATCACTAAAAGAAAGAATGGAGCAAAGAAGAAATAGCGAGAACCCTCGTGATCGTGAAGTGATTCAAGAAATTAAAGATATGCTTGAAAAACAAGTGCAAACGTTAGACGAAAAAATGGAGCAAATGCAACGTGTAAAGGCAGAACTTGAAGATAGTTTACATCGTGCAGTAACATTTTTAGAGAGCACAAAAGGAGAGTAATCAAAATGGAGAGCAAACAAAAACTAGGGAGATTGATTACAGTGGTGGCTACCTTCCTTGCCTTTTCGGGTATAGGAGTAGTCGACCCAATTTTGCCGATTATTGCAGAGAAAATTGGTGCAACGCATTGGCAAGTTGAAATGTTATTTACTGCTTATATTTTAACGATGGCAATCATGATGTTACCAGCTGGTATATTTGCATCAAGATTTGGTGATAAACGGATGATGACAATCGGTCTTGCGATTGTGACTGTATTTGCGTTTATATGTGGTATATCGCAAACGATTGCTCAATTATCTCTTTTCCGTGCTGGATGGGGATTAGGAAATGCGATGTTTTTTGCTACAGCAATGACGCTGTTAATAGCATTAAGTAAAGAAGTTCATGAAGCAGTAGGATTATACGAAGCAGCGATCGGCTTAGGTATGGCTGGGGGGCCGTTATTGGGTGGAATACTAGGTGGACATTCTTGGCGTTATCCGTTTTTCGCGACGAGTATTTTAATTTTCTTAGCATTTATTTTAGTATTCTTTTTTGTAAAAGAACCGGAGCGAAAAGTGAAGCGTAAGGCTGCTGGCGTAGGAGAATTACTTAACCTGGTGAAGTATAAACCATTCATGCAAGGTGCTATTTCAGGGATGCTATACTACTACGGATTTTTTGTCGTGTTAGCATATTCACCACTTATTATGCATTTAT
The DNA here is from genome assembly GCF_052044835.1 of Bacillus sp. 22475. Taxonomy (NCBI): domain Bacteria; kingdom Bacillati; phylum Bacillota; class Bacilli; order Caryophanales; family Bacillaceae; genus Bacillus; species Bacillus sp. 22475. The sequence continues at coordinate 180,015 of NZ_JBQENW010000005.1, forward strand.
CAGCTATTCAATTAGGCTTTGTATTTTGTGGATGGGGATTAGCGTTAGCTTACGGTTCTGCAATTTTAGCACATAAGCTAGAAGGGAAATATGGACCAAAAACATTATTGAAGGGTAGTTTACTCGTATTTGCGATTTTCTTAATTGCACTATTCTTTGTGAAAATTATGTGGTTACAAATTACTCTTATCGTTTTATCAGGATTAGCATCTGGCTTAAACAATGCATTATATACAAGTTATGTAATGGATATTTCACCTTATGAAAGATCTGTTACGTCAGGTGTTTATAACTTTGTTCGTTGGTTAGGTGGTGCGATTGCTCCAATTTTATCAGGAGTTATCGGGCACACAGTTTCACCACAAAGTCCATTTTTAGTTGGGGGAATTGTTGTGTTAGTTGGTTGTATTATGATCCTAATTCCAATTCGTAAACCAGTAGAACTAGAGACAAAAACCCTTTCTTAAGAAAGGGTTTTCTTTATACATATATGTTAGAACCCTCTGACTAAAATATATTTTCGGTATTTTTGTACTTTTAACTATACATTTTGGATGTTTTGTTTTATTTTTGTTAGGGGACATTAATGATGTCCCTATTATAAATTTGCATTGAAAGGCGTGATTGTACGATGGAACTATGGTTCACTGAAAAACAAACAAAACATTTTGGGATTACGGCGCGTATTAACCGCACATTACATACGGAGCAAACAGAATTCCAAAAACTTGATATGGTCGAAACGGAAGAGTTCGGAAACATGCTTATTTTAGATGGCATGGTTATGACAACAGAAAAAGATGAGTTCGTTTATCATGAAATGGTAGCGCACGTACCTTTATTTACACATCCAAACCCTGAAAACGTATTAGTTGTTGGTGGCGGTGATGGTGGTGTTATTCGTGAAGTGTTAAAACACCCAAGTGTAAAGAAAGCAACTCTTGTTGAAATCGATGGAAAAGTAATTGAGTACTCTAAACAATACTTACCATCAATTGCAGGCGCATTAGATAATGAGCGTGTAGAAGTAAAAGTAGGAGACGGTTTCCTACATATCGCAGAAAGCGAAAATGAATACGATGTAATTATGGTAGATTCTACTGAGCCAGTAGGACCAGCAGTAAACCTATTTACAAAAGGCTTCTACGCTGGAATTTCAAAAGCGTTAAAAGAAGATGGTATTTTCGTTGCACAAACGGACAACCCTTGGTTCACACCAGAGTTAATTACGACTGTGTTTAAAGATGTAAAAGAAATTTTCCCAATTACTCGTTTATACACAGCTAATATTCCAACATACCCAAGTGGTCTTTGGACGTTCACAATCGGATCTAAAAAACATGATCCACTAGAAGTAAGTGAAGAGCGTTTCCACGAAATCGAAACGAAATACTACACAAAAGAATTACACAATGCAGCATTCGCATTACCGAAATTTGTTGGCGATTTAATTAAGTAAGAAAATCGAGCTTGAACAAATAAAGTGTGAGTAGCTCATTTAAGGTGTTTGTCCAGAAGACTTGAACATGCTAGCTACTTACACTTCTGTAGAGAAAATCGTCTTCTTGTTGTTAAAAAGAAGACCCTGGTAAATCGAGAAAGAGGAGCAATTCGCTCCAAATTTGAGAAATAGTGAAAGGTTGGGATACCTTAAGTTCCACATAAGGAGGAAAAGAATATGCGTTTTGATGAAGCTTATTCAGGTAAAGTATTTATTAAAAGTCATCCAAGTTTTGAAGAGTCAAAGGTAGTTATTTATGGGATGCCTATGGATTGGACAGTAAGTTACCGTCCAGGATCTCGTTTTGGCCCTGCACGTATTCGTGAAGTATCAATCGGTCTTGAAGAATATAGTCCGTATTTAGATCGTGAATTAGAAGAGGTAAAATATTTTGATGCGGGTGATATCCCATTACCATTCGGAAACGCACAACGCAGCTTAGACATGATTGAAGAGTATGTATCAAAACTTTTAGATGCCGATAAGTTTCCACTAGGTCTCGGCGGTGAGCACCTAGTGTCTTGGCCAATTTTTAAGGCAATGGCAAAAAAATATCCGGATTTAGCAATCATCCACATGGATGCTCATACTGATTTACGTGAATCGTATGAAGGGGAGCCTTTATCCCACTCTACACCAATTCGTAAAGTGTGTGATTTAATTGGTCCGGAAAACGTATATTCTTTCGGAATTCGTTCTGGAATGAAGGAAGAATTTGAATGGGCGAAAGAAGTAGGTATGAACTTATATAAATTTGACGTATTAGAACCGTTAAAAGAAGTATTACCGAAACTTGCTGGACGCCCAGTCTATGTCACAATCGACATTGATGTATTAGACCCAGCTCACGCTCCAGGAACAGGAACGTTAGAAGCTGGCGGTATCACATCTAAAGAATTATTAGATTCCATCGTAGCAATTGCAAATTCAAATATAAATGTAGTTGGAGCAGACTTAGTAGAAGTAGCCCCAGTCTACGACCATAGTGATCAAACACCAGTCGCAGCAAGCAAATTCGTGCGGGAAATGCTGCTCGGTTGGGTAAAATAAAAGCGGAAGCGGCTCGCTCAGAATGTGAGGGGGATGGAGCTTCAGACGTAGAGGCTCTTTTTGCCTCGAAGGAAGAAGCGAAGCCACCGATCATTCTAGCCGCTGCAGCTAGATAAAGTAAGAGCCCTCTATATGATTAGAGGGCTCTTACTTTGTCGTTATGTGTCAGTAAGTCGATATATTTAAAAAATCGCCGGTATAATTTCATTTACCGTTACGCAACACAAAAAAAAGCTATTCTCAAACGATGGGAATAGCTCTTATTCTTATGCAACCTTCTCTTCCGAAGTAACTCCACGAATTTCATCAGCAGAGCGGATCGGATATTTACGGAACACAATAGACCCGATGTATCCGACAATAGTGGTAACGATTCCGCATAGTACAGCAGCAATCGTTACTTTTATAACGTCATTAAATCCGAATAGGACAAGAAGACCTGGAATTGGTGATGCTGTTCCTGGTGCATTATTAACAAGCTGGAATAGCGATGTAATAATACCGGCAAGTGCACCGCCAACGAAGTTTGTTGCATAAATTGGAATTGGATTTGCTGAAACAACATCTGCTTGTGTTAAAGGCTCGATTGCTACAGCGATTGTGTCTTTCTTTGAGCAAATTTTTAGTCGCTTAAAGAAAATAAAGTTCATCGGGGCTGAGGCTGCTACGGCAAGACTACCAATTGCCATTGGTAAACCTGTTAATCCAAGCATTGCAGTTAGTGCCATAGAACTCAGTGGAGAGGTAGAAATAACTGTTATTAATCCACCAAGCATAATACCCATAATGATAGGACTTTCTGTAGTTGCAACTGATATCATAGAACCGATTTTACCAAGTGTTGCGTTAACGAGCGGATCCATAAGCATTGCCATTCCACGTGAGATTGGTGCAGCGATAAATAGGATTGCTAAAAATTCCACACCAGCCGGTAATTTCTTTTCGAGAAATTTCACGACGAAGGCACAAACGTATCCGGCGAAAAATCCTGGTAAAATACCGAATCCACTAGTAGCGATACCAATTAAAACAGCGTATACGGGGGAAACACCGATTGCTAATGCGACTAAAATCGCTGCTGCGACACCGCTCATACTACCAGAAGCTTCTCCTACTGATTGTAAAAAGTCATTATGAAACATTTCTCCACCTATATAACGGTGAAATGCTTCAATAAGAAAACTTGCGATTGCTGCATTAGCTAAAGCGCCCATCGCCTTCATTCCGTAAGGCGCACGGTAACTGAAAAGTGTAAATAGACAAAGTACAACAAGTAATAGTGCTAAACCTTGCAAGATAGCCATTTGAAAACTGTCTCCTTTGATTTTTGTAATAAAAATTCGTATCATTCAATAATAATATAAAAGTGTATGAAACGGAAAAATTTTTTCTTGGGAACTTGCTGTAAGAAAAAATTCCTTACAATAATGTAAGGAAAGTGTAAGACTTTTAGATAGAGTATAGTATGCTCTTTTCCGTATAATACAAGTATAGATATAATACTAGTGAGAAAGAAGTGCAAACAGGAGGCGCATGTATGAAATTGGTAATTAAAGTTTTAGCTGTATTCGCCATCATTTTAGGGGGAACAGCATATTATTTAAACACAAAAACAGAAGGTGTACATGCTTTTGTAGACAACTTCTTTTCAAATAAAGAAATAAAAGATTATTATGCGGTTGTAGATAAAGGTGAGAAAAAAGACGGTGAATATTTGTATACATTTAAAGGGTATACAGAGGACGGAAAGCAACAAATTATTAAAAGAATGGTAAATCGTGAATTGCATGCAGGTGCTTTTATAAAAATTTATGCAAAAGGTATGCAAGGAAAAGGATGGGCTGAAATAACGAAAGAGTCAATCCCGCAAAAAGCGTTGCAAAAAATAGAAAAACCATAAAAGGAGCGAATCGTTCGCTCCTTTTTTAGTGCGTTAAAATAGTGATAGATGTATTTTCTTTGTTAGAAATGATTTTGGCATGTCCACCAATTGGAAAAGTAAAAATTGGAGTTGTATGTCCAAAATTTGCATTTGCAATGATAGGAATATGTGCAAGTTCAGGTTTTGAAGAAATCATTTCTTGAATGTCCGCTATCGTACATTCTGCTTCTTTTTGCATTCTTCCTATTACAATACCTGTTATATGTTCAAAATCAGGTTGCTGCATAAGGGAATGTAGATAGCGATCAAAAGTTTTAAGCGTTGATTTTCCTGTTAAACTGTCTTCTTCAAGGAATAAAATTTTGCCCTTTAAGTTTGGCATATATGGTGTGCCTTGTAGTAAATTAAGTGTGCTCATATTGCCACCGATAATTTCTCCTGTCGCTTCCCCCTCTTGAATTGGAACATACCCTTCATTTTTAATAAATTCTCGATTTTTCTGATCCATATACCAAGAATCATCGCTCCACGTTTCCGCCGGAATGATTTCAATAGGCTCATTAGCGGTTAAGCATTGTAAAAAGTAATCGTTTGTATACTCGAGCCCTTTCTCCATTCCAAATGAAGAGAAGTGGGGACCCGAATATGTAACAAGCCCTGTTTTTGTGTAAATTGCATTATTTAAGGCAGTAATATCAGAATAACCACAGAAAAATTTCGGGTTTTTACGAATTAAATCATAATCGAGATGTTTCAATAAACCATTGGAGTTGTATCCGCCAAGTGTCGTCAAAATAGCTTTTACATTAGGATCTCCAAATGCTTCATGGAGGTCTTGAATGCGGGAAGAAATAGAAGAGGAAGCAAATTGATCTATCTCATCGGCATATTTTGAGAATGTAACTTGAAAGCCCATGTCAGTTAAACTTTTTATAGCAAGTTTTCTATTTTCATTTGAAACAATACTTAAACTACAGGATGGTGAAATCACGCGTATTTCATCACCCTTTTTTAACTTTGTTGGTATCAATGAATTCACCTCTATAATTAAAAGAATATTTAGATTTAAAAAATATTTTATCACATGAAATAAAGTAGAAGTGAATTATTTTTTGAAATGGAGTTTTCCTGATTTTTCAGCAGACAGACAGCGTCTTTTTTTGATATGATAGGAAAAGTGATTTATTATAAGTAGTATTTAATATCTATAACATTTGAAAGGTGTGCAAGACGTGAAGAAACAACTTGCAGGCTTGCCGGTACACGTTCATTTCGTAACAGAAATCCGTGAAGGGGCGAGGAAGGAAACCGTTGCTTTTGAAGCAAATGGTCAATACTATGTAAAAGGTCAAGGTACATATGTAACATTCCAGGAGCCGAACGAACAAGGCGAAGTGAAAACAATTATTAAAATTCAAGATGAACAAGTTCTCATTATGCGTTCAGGTGCTATTTCTATGCGTCAGACGCATGTGAAAGGTGAATGGACAACGGGTACGTATACGAGTGAACTTGGTACGTTTGCACTGCAAACGAAAACTGATAACGTTCTTTTTAAATGGTCGGATGAAAAGAAAAAAGGACAACTCTTCTTAACGTACGCATTGCTTCTAAGTGAACAAGAAGCTGGCAGATATACAATTACAATTAATTTGAAGGAGGCAAAATAATGAATTCCTTAGAACAGGTAAAAGGATTGATTAAAGAAGAAATTCAAGCTGCTGTATTAAAGGCAGAATTAGCGACAGAAGAACAGATTCCAAACGTTGTATTAGAATCTCCAAAAGATAAAACAAATGGTGACTTCTCTACAAATATGGCAATGCAACTTGCACGCGTTGCGAAAAAAGCACCTCGTATGATTGCAGAAGAACTAGTTGCAAACTTCGATAAAGCAAAAGCTTCTATTGAAAAAATCGAAATCGCTGGTCCTGGTTTTATTAACTTCTATATGGATAATAGCTACTTAACAGATTTAATCCCAACAATCGTAAACGCTGGTGAAGCTTACGGTGAAACGAACACTGGTAAAGGTGAAAAAGTACAAGTTGAGTTCGTATCTGCGAATCCAACAGGTGACCTTCACTTAGGACATGCACGTGGTGCGGCAGTAGGTGACACTTTATGTAACGTATTAGCAAAAGCAGGATACGATGTATCTCGTGAGTACTATATTAATGATGCTGGTAACCAAATTCATAACTTAGCTCTTTCTGTTGAAGCTCGTTACATGCAAGCATTAGGTTTAGAGAAAGAAATGCCAGAAGACGGTTACCATGGTGCGGATATCATTGGAATCGGTAAACGTTTAGCTGAAGAGTTTGGTGATCGTTACGCAAAAGCTGATGAAAAAGAAAGCTATGAATTCTACCGTGAATATGGTTTGAAATATGAGTTAGCAAAACTTCAAAAAGACTTAGAGAGCTTCCGTGTTAAATTTGATGTATGGTTCTCAGAAACATCATTATACAAAAACGGAAAAATTGATGCTGCACTTGCTGTATTAAAAGAGCGTGATGAAATCTTTGAAGAAGGCGGAGCAACTTGGTTCCGTTCAATGACTTACGGTGACGACAAAAACCGTGTATTAATTAAAAATGACGGTTCTTACACATACTTAACGCCAGATATCGCTTATCACCGTGATAAATTAGAGCGTGGTTTCGATAAGTTAATCAACATTTGGGGTGCTGACCACCACGGTTACATTCCTCGTATGAAAGCTGCTATTCAAGCGCTAGGTTACGATAAAGAAACACTTGAAGTAGAAATCATCCAAATGGTACAACTGTACCAAAATGGTGAAAAAATGAAAATGAGTAAGCGTACAGGTAAAGCAGTTACACTTCGTGAGCTTATGGAAGAAGTAGGCGTGGACGCAATGAGATACTTCTTCGCGATGCGTAGCGGTGATTCTCATTTAGACTTCGATATGGACTTAGCTGTATCAAAATCTAATGAAAACCCAGTATACTATGCACAATATGCTCATGCTCGTGTATGCAGTATCCTTCGTCAAGGTGAAGAGTTAGGATTAGCTGCAGATGGAGACGTGAATTACAAACTTGTTACTTCTGAGAAAGAAGTAGAGTTACTGAAAAAACTTGGTGAATTCCCAGCTGTAGTTGCGGATGCAGCACAAAAACGTCTGCCACACCGCATTACAAGCTATGCATTTGAATTAGCAGCAGCATTACACAGCTTCTACAATGCAGAAAAAGTATTGAACCAAGATAACTTAGAATTAAGTAAAGCTCGTTACGAGTTAATGAAAGCAGTACGTACTACGCTTCAAAATTCATTAGCAATCGTAGGAGTATCTGCACCAGAAAAAATGTAATTAAAAAAAGCGAAAGCGGCTCGTTTAGAATAGGAGGGGGATGGAGCTCCTGACAGAGAGGCGTACTTTGCCTCGGAGGAAGGCGCGAAGCCACCGAGTATTCTAGCCGCTGGAGCTGGACAATGAAGAAAAGCGGAGCCGATTTTTCGCTTTCAGTAAAAGGCAATCACACGATGTTGTGATTGCCTTTTTGTATGGAAAGAATAATAAAATAAAATTTTATCAAACAAAAGGAGAATTTGCGTCGTCTTATATAAATGACAGGAGGCTTATGATGGAAGAAAAGGTAGAAGAATTAATTGATATATATAAGCAGCAAATATATTCCTTATGTTATAAGTTAGCGAAAACGAAAGAAGATGCGGAAGATATTTTTCAAGAGACTTGGATAAAAGTTTTTTCCTCTAGGCACCAACTTTCTTGCGTGGAAAACTATAAAAAGTGGATTACTACAATTTGTGTTCGTACGTTTTATGATTTTTATCGTAAGAAAAAAAGGTGGAAAGATCGAATATTGGATTTGTTTCATAAAGAAGATGGTGGAGAAATAGATTTCGCAGATGAAGTGAATATATCAGAAGAATTTATTCAAAAAGTGGAAGCGGAAATGATACGGGAAGTAATACGGTTATTAAATGAAAAATATAAAACGGTACTCGTACTCTATTACTATGAACAATATTCTTACAAGGAAATGAGTGAAATATTAAATATACCGATTGGTACGGTGAAGTATCGTCTCAATTATGCGAAAAAGAAAATGCGAGAACATTTGGAGGGTTTCGTGCATGAAGGAAGATAAATTTGAACAGAAAATAAAGAGCAGTTTAGCGGGAGAGATGATTCCTAGCAAAGAGCTGATAAATCATACGAAACAGAGCGTGCGAAATGCTCGGAAATTAGAAAAGAGATGGGTTGTTTTCATTCATGCTATTTGGATGATTGTATTAACAGTCATCCTAGAGCAGTTTGTTAGTCATTTGGATCATAAAATATCTGTCATTATAACGATAGTTATTATGATGCACCTATACATTCCTATATACGTTGTCATACAGTCATTTTTAAAGAAGGAGTATAAATTACATGATAGAGTTCGCTAATCCATTTGTAGTATTTGAGATAGCTGGGATTACAATGTTTTTGGCTTCTATAGCACTTTTAGTATGTGTAGCATCATGGGTGTATACAGATGCGAAAACGCGTGGAATAAGTAAGTGGTGGAGTGTTATAGCGATTGTATTGCCATTTTTTATTGGAGTTTTGTTATATATGATACGAAGAAGTAACAAGAAAATAGAAGGAGAACATACGATGAAGGTTATGAAAAAACAAAAGATAACATTAGTTGTCATATTTACAAGCGCGATGTTTGTATTACTTAGCGGTTTTGCTTTTGTTCAAACGCTAGATGATATGTGGAGAGCTGGTGATATATATTTAGAAAATGAGAAGCGAGGGGAGACAAGTTACGAGGCAAAATTCTCATCATGGGATATTGCTGGGAAAGGTATTGAACTTGAGTATGCAAAAGATACAGAAGTAACATTTTCTTATGAAACAGATGCAAAACGTGGTAACTTATGCTTTAGCTTATATGAAAGGAAAGGAGAAGGAGAAGGTATAAGAGAGTTAAAAGAAATCTGTGAATCGAAAAAAGGTACTTTTAAAGCTACATTAAAAGCAAATGAAAAGTATGTATTTAATATAAGTGGTTTAATGGTGAAAGATGGATTCGTAAAAGTGAATTGGCAAGAGAAATAAAAGGGGCCCTATAAAGGACCTCTTTTTTATTGAATAGTATAAGTAACAGAAAAACTAACAGGACTATAGTAAACGTAAGGTGCATGAAATTGAACATACATATTTCCATCTGCTTTTGCAGTGAAAATTCGGCCGTAACCATCAGAATAACGTCCAATAAGGTTATGATTTGAGTCATAAACACTGTAACTAGGAGTTTTGCTGTTAGGATGAATTGTTAGTTCTTGTCCTTTTTGAAGGAAAATAGGTTCTTGTTCAGAACTACCTCCAGTTTGCAAAGAATAAAATTTTGTAAAGCTTTGTTCTTGAGCGGCAGCAGCGACTTTTGCTTCAGGAATAAACGCAGTAGCTCCAGTAATTCCTGCTAAAGTTAATGCACCTGCTAAAATCATTTTTTTCATAATAGAAAAAGCCTCCTTATTAGTTGTAATCGGTGTTGTTACAGTTAATATTGTATACGATAATGAGCAGGATAAAATATGCTTTTATGCATATATATTTTTTCTCAATAAAAGACCACTAATAAAATCAGTGGTCTTTTAAATGATTAAGCAGCTTTCTGTTCAGTTTGAGTAACAGGTTTTTGAAGCGAGTTATAAACTCCTGTTCCGATAACGTCTAATGCCATTTTCATTCGTTCAGGTGAAATGTTTTCTAATACGTTATCTTGAGGTGTATGGTATACCTTCTCAATATGATAGATTAATGGATTCCAACTATCGACACCCATCCAAATAAATAGAGCAGCAGGAATACCAGCTTCAGCAAATGGAACATGATCACTAGAACCGAATTTACCTTGTAGGACGAGGTCATTATTTAGTTGTTTACCTGCTTGCAAGGCAGCGTCTGTTACAAAGTTTGTAGAGCCATCAGGTGTCATAGCGTATAAATTCTTTGCTTTATCATAATTTGTTGCAACCATGTCGGCGTTAAAGACACCTAAAATACGGTCACGTTCTTTTTGGGATAGACTATTAACGTAATAATCCGAACCAAGTAATCCAGTTTCTTCAGAACCAAAGGTAATAAAGCGAATTTCTTTATCAGTTTCTACATTTTGAAAAGCACGAGCTAGTTCTAATACTAATCCAGTTCCCGAAGCATTATCATTTGCGCCAGGTGCTCCGACAACACTATCATAGTGCGAGCTTACAACGACTGCTTTTTCATTACCCGTACTCTTTTTTGGTTTCTTTTTTGCGATAACATTTAGAGATGTTAATTTAGATTCATGTCTCGCTTTTAGGGAAAGAATTGTTGTCCCTTGTTTAGCGATTTCTTCTTTAAATGCATTTCCTTGCGCATAAGCAAGACCAAAGACAGGGATAGATTGCCTTTTCGTTAGGCGGGGATTGAAGGTTTGTCCATAATTTCCGCGTCCGCCAATTAAACTGTATAAAAGAACACCTTTTGCACCTTTGCTAACAGCATTTTCAACTTGTTTATTATAGTCTGTAACTGTCGTTCCTCTTTCAAATAAAACAATTTTACCGTTTACTTCATTTGGAATATCTTCTAATTTTGTCCCACCTTGAACAAAGATAAGGGGAGCTGTAACAGCTTCTGTAGAAATTAGTGCATTAGGAGCAGCGCCAACTTGCCAATTACGTTTTGTTGATAGTGGTGATTCAATGAATCCAACGTATTGATCTGGCACCTGAAATGGCTGATATTCTACGTCATAACCCATTAATTTAAGCTGCATACCAATGTAACGAGAAGCCCATTCTTCGGATTTTGTTCCACCGGGGCGAGGACCAATTGTTTCAGATAAGAAACGAACATGTTCAATTGCGCGGTTTGAATCAATCTGTTTTGTAATAGATGGAGTTTGTGTAACCTCTGACGTGGAATCTGCTTTTGCTTGCCCAATTGGAGCTAAGCTAACAGCGAGTGATACAGCAAGCAAAGAGCTTACTATTTTTTGTTTCAATGATTTTCTCATTTTTTCCTCTCCTATTCTTCTATTCTCTCTGACTGACAAAAGAAGACGGATAATGACTTTATTTTACCTTTGCACCTTTTATTTTTCAATATTCTGACATTGAGAAATAAAAACGATATATGCATATTTGCATATTTTTGAGGAAGATATGTATGCTATCATTTTAAACGAAGGTTCGCTTTCTACTCTGAAAGCTCCTACATTGCATGAATCTAGTGTACCCAAACTTTAGATTATGTAGAGAAATGGAACCACTGTAGGGTTTCATTTCTCATGTTTGAATCAGTTGATGGTAATTATGTTTCCGCATTTCATAATTATTATCAGTGATATATGTAAGGCATCCATATGAAAATAAGAGGCTGTTCAAAGGTTTTCCGTACTTTTGGGCAGCCTCACCCCGTTAAAAGGACGATACTTTATGTATCGTCCTTTTTGTATAAAAAAACATCCAATCAATTGAGAGATTGATTGGATGTAAAAACATTATTAATAATGTTTTTTGCGTTTTGTAGCTAAAATACTTAATAATCCAGCTAGTAGAAGGACGATACCTACTGTTTGTGTAGGGTCTTCTTTATGACCTGTATTTGGAAGGTGTTTATCCGTATTTCGATCATCTTGCTGTTTGTTATCTGTTTCATTTGATGTTTCTTCGGAAGTTCCGTTTTTGTGTTTCTCAGATGTTTCATTGCCTTTGTTTTCTTCTTTATTTGGAGGAGTAACTGGCTTGTCATCTCCACCTGACGAAGATTCAATCTTTTTATTTGAAACTGTAATTTGTAGTGGTGTAGCTTGGGCTTTATCAATTGTAAAGTTTATTGGTGATGCATCTAATTGATAGCCTTTAGGAGCCTGTGTTTCTACTAATTGATAATTACCAGGTTTCAAATCATTTACGATTACTTTTCCGTGTTGGTCTGTTTTTAAACCTTCTCGGATGATTTTTCCATCTTGGTCTAAAATATTGAAAATGGCACCTTCAAGTGTTCCATGGTGATCAATATCAACTTTAGTTAACTCAATTGAACCTGTTGTTAAACTATTTAAAGCTGTAACAGAGGTAACCTGAGATTGTCCTTTCGTAATTGTGAAAGGAATTGGTTTAATGTTTAAATCATAGCCAGTTGGAGCTTTCGTTTCAATAAACTGATAATCTCCCGGACGTAAATCAGAAACAGAAATCTTCCCATCTTTATCAGTAGTTAAATCAGAATGAACATCCTTGCCGTCCATATCTACAATTTTAAAGATAGCCCCTTCAAGAATAGTACCGTCGATGTCATCAACTTTAGTTAATTCAACTGCACCCTTAGTTAAGCTATTCGTAGCAGTAACAGAAGCTTTAGCGGTTTGACTCTTTTCAACAGTAAACTTGATAGGATTTTGATTTAAGTCGTAATGCTTAGGAGCTTTCGTTTCAATAAACTGATAATCTCCCGGACGTAAATCAGAAACAGAAATCTTCCCATCTTTATCAGTAGTTAAATCAGAACGAACATCCTTGCCGTTCATATCTACAATTTTAAAGATAGCCCCTTCAAGAGTAGTACCATCGATGTTATCAACTTTAGTTAATTCAACTGCGCCTTTAGTTAAGTTATTCGTAGCAGTAACAGAGGCGATTTTTTCTTGGCCTTTTTTAACTGTGAACTTAATAGGTGTTTCGTTTAAGTCATAGTGTTCAGGAGCTTTTGTTTCGATAAATTCATAGTCTCCTGGCGGTAATTCATCCACAACTAAACGGCCGTTTTTATCAGTAGTTAAATCGGTACGAACATCGTGTCCATCCTTATTAACAATTTTAAATACTGCACCTTCAAGTGTTGTGTTTTGCTTGACATCATCAACTTTGATTAACTCAACACTACCTTTCGTTAAGCTATTAATAGCTGTAACGAAGACATGTTTTGTTTGACTTCTTTCGATTGTGAACTTAATTGGTTCTTCATTTAAGTCGTAATGTTTAGGAGCTTTCGTTTCAATAAATTGATAGTCTCCTGGTTGTAAGTCCTTAGCGATGATTTTTCCGTCTTTATTGGTAACTAAATTCGTACGAATGTCGTTACCGTTCAAATCAGTAATTTTAAATACCGCACCTTCTAGCATTTCTTTCTTATCTATAGAGTCAACTTTCGTTAATTCCACGCCACCTTTTGTTAGGCCATTCTTAGCAGTAACAGAAGCGTGAGTTAGTTGACTTCTCTCGATAGTGAAGCTAATAGGTGTTTTATTTAAATCGTAATGCTTAGGAGCTTTCGTTTCAATGAATTGATAGTCTCCTGGGCGTAAGTTCGTAGCAATAATCTTACCATCTTTATCAGTAGTTAAATCAGTGCGAACAATTTTACCTTTCGCATCGATGATGTTAAACACTGCATCAGAAAGTTTTGTATCTGGATTTATATCATCCACTTTTATTAATTCTACAGTACCCTCAGTTAAGCTATTTGTAGCAGTAACTTGGAGCTTTTCTTTTTGGCTTTTCTTAATTGTAAACTTAATAGGTGTACTATCTAATTTATAGTGTTCAGGAGCTTTCGTTTCAACAAACTGATAGTCCCCAGGACGTAAATCAGAAACAGAAATTTTTCCATGTACATCTGTTGTAAGCTCAGTACGAATGTCGTTACCATTCAGATCAGTAATTTTAAATACCGCATCTTTAAGAGCAGTACCATCTACATCATCCACTTTAGAAAGTTCCACAGCGCCTTTCGTTAAGCTATTTGTAGCTGTAACGGAGATAGGATCAGCTTGGCTCTTTGTAATTGTGAATGGAATTGGCTCTTTGCTTAAATCGTAGTGTTTCGGAGCCGTTGTCTCGATGAATTGATAATCACCAGGACGTAGGTCAGAAACGCTAATTTTACCTTGTTGATTCGTAACAAGATTTTTGTGAATCACAGTGCCATTCATATCCACAATTTTAAATACTGCGCCTTCAAGAGTAGTGCCATCGACGTCATCCACTTTAGAAAGTTCCACGCCGCCTTTTGTTAAACTATTTTCCATAGTAACGGTAGCAATATCTTTTTGGCTTTTTTCAATTGTAAATATAATTGGTTTTTTGTCTAAATCATAGTGTTCAGGAGCCGTTATTTCAACGAATTGATACGTACCAGGACGTAAGTTTTCGATAACGATTTTACCTTCACTGTTTGTTTTTAAATCTGTTTTAAGTACTTTGCCATCTTGATCTAGTAAATTAAATACCGCATCGGCAAGTTTTGTTTGAGTGTTTAAATCATCAACTTTAAGTAATTCGATACTACCTTGTTTTAAGCTATTTGTAGCAGTTAAAGAAATAGCTTTCTTCTGTCCTTTTTCAATAGTGAATTTGATTGGTGTTTCATCTAAAACGTAATGCTTAGGAGCTTTCGTTTCGATAAATTGGTAATCACCAGGACGTAGGTCGTTAATTTCGATTATTCCTTGTTCATTTGTAACAAGGTCTTTATGAACTACATCACCGTTCATATTAACAATTTTAAATACTGCATCTTTAAGAACAGTGCCATCAACATCGTCTACTTTAGAAAGTTTAACTGCACCCTTTGTTAAAGCGTTTGTAGCAGTGAGATGAAGAGTTTCAGTTTGGCTCTTTTTAATTGTAAATACGATAGGGTTTTTATCTAAATCGTAATGTTCAGGAGCAATTGTTTCAACGAATTGATACGTACCAGGGCGTAGATTTTCAACAACAATTTTACCTTCATCATTTGTTTTTAAGCCTTCTTCAACTAGCTCCCCGTCTGCATCTAATAAATTAAATACGGCGTTAGCAAGTTTTGTATTCATATCAATATCGTCAATCTTTGTTAGTTCAACGCTACCGTTTTTCAAAGCATTTTTGCCTGTAACATTGATCTCTTTCGTTTGACTTCTTTCAATTGTAAATGGAATCGTTGTTTCATCTAATACATAGTGCTCAGGAGCTTTTGTTTCAATGAACTGATAGTCTCCAGGGCGTAAATCAGAAACAGAAATTTTTCCGTTTTTATCTGTAACAAGATTCGTATGAACTTCCTTACCATTCATATCCACAATCTTAAAGATTGCACCTTCGAGCATCGTACGATCGATGGCATCAATTTTTGTTAATGTTACTGCACCTTTCTTTAAACTGTTAGTAGCAGTAACAGTAATATTCTCTTTTTGACTTTTTTCGATAGTGAACGGAATAGGGTCTTTGCTTAAGGTATAGTCTTTTGGAGCTTTTACTTCAATAAATTGATAGTCTCCAGGACGTAAATCAGAAGCAGTAATTTTACCGTTTTTATCAGTTGTTAAACCTTTTCGAATTACCTTTTTAGTATCATGAGCGTCAACGATTATAAATTCTGCACCTTCAAGAGTAGTGCCATCAACATCATCAACTTTTGTTAAAGTGACGCCACCTGTAAGTAAACTATTTTTTACAGTAACAGGGATAGGAAGATCTTCCTTACTACCTTTTTTAATTGTGAACTTAATAGGTGTTTTGTCTAATTTATAATGTTCAGGGGCTTTTGTTTCGATAAATTGATAATCCCCTGGTGCTAAATCAGGAATAACTAATACTCCGTAATCATCTGTTGTTAAATCTTTCATAATTTCTTTGCCAGTTGCGTCTTGCAAGGTGAATACAGCGCCGGCAAGAGCTTTACTACTTTCCACATCATCTTCTTTAATAAGTTTAACTTTTCCTTTCGTTAAACTATTTTTAAATGTAAGTGGAAGGAGTTTTTGTTGTCCTTTTTCGATTGTAAATTCAATTGGTTCTATATTTACATCGTAATAAGTTGGAGCCTTTGTTTCGATAAGTTTATAGTTACCAGGACGCAAGTCATCTACAACTAGCATTCCTTTACTATTCGTAACAAGGTCCGTACGAACATCTTCATTAGTATCTCTATTAACGATTTTAAATACTGCACCTTCAAGTGTTTCCTTTTCATCTGCAGCATTCACTTTTGTTAACTCAATACCGCCTTTTGTTAAGCTGTTTTTAGCGGTAACAGTAGCCTGAGTTGTTTGACTTTCTGTAATTGTAAATTTAATTGGTTTTGTATTTTTGTCGTAATACTTCGGTGCTGTTACTTCGATAAATTTATAATCGCCAGGGCGTAAGCCAGTAGCGATAGCTTTACCATCCGCACCAGTTTTTACATTTTCGCGAATGACTTTCTTTTCATCATTTGCATCAACAATTTTAAATACAGCACCTTCAAGAGCTGTACCATCGATATCATCAACTTTTGTTAATTCAACATCTCCTGGTTTTAAAGCATTTTCAGCTTTCACAAGTAGAGTTTCTTTCTGACTTCTATCGATTGTAAATTCAATAGGTTCTGCTCGTAAAACGTAATGTTCAGGAGCAGCTATTTCAATAAATTTATACGTACCAGGACGTAGGTTACTAACTTTAACTTTACCGTGTTTATCAGTAGTTAAGTTAGTGTGAGGGGAAACGTCATTATTATTTGTATCGACAAGTTTGAATACTGCACCTTCTAGTGGTTTTTTCTCACCAAACTCATCAACTTTTAATAATTCAACTTCGCCGGTTTTTAAGCTGTTATTTGCCGTAACAGTAGCAAGAGTTTGTTGGCTTTTATCAATTGTAAACTCGATAGGGTTTGTACTTAACGTATAATCCTTAGGAGCTTCTGTTTCGATAAATTTATAAGCACCAGGCTCTAGATCTTTAACAGTAACTTTTCCATCTGAACCTGTTTTTATATTTTCACGAATTACTTGTTTCTCGTCATTCGCATCGACAATTTTAAATACAGCACCTTCAAGGGCAGTGCCATCGACATCATCGACTTTTGTTAAAGTGACACCACCTTTAATGAGGTGATTCGTCGCAGTAACAGTAACTGCTTTCTTTTGACTTTTTATAATTGTAAACTCAATTGGTTTTTTATCTATGTCGTAATCTTTAGGTGCTTTTTCTTCGACAAATTGATAGTCTCCAGGGCGTAAATCTTTTGCTTCGATTTGTCCTTGATCATTTGTCGTTAATTTTTCATATCCACGAATTACTTTGTTATATCGATCGCGTACACTGAACTCCGCACCTGCTAAAGTTTTTCCATCTTTATCGAATTTTGTTAAAATGGCCGATCCTGGAATCAAACTGTTTGTTGCAGTTCGGTTTATTACTGTTGTTTGATCTTCTTTGATTGTGAATTGAATAGGTGTACTGTCTAATTTATAATGCTCAGGAGCAGTTGTTTCTTGTAAGTAGTAAGTTCCTGGTTTTAAATTATCTACAGTAATTTGTCCTTGATCATTTGTTGTTAATTTTTCGTGTTCTGAAATTATTTTTTTGTCTTTATCAAGTAGTGTGAAAACGGCACCTTGCAGTGTGACGTTTTTATTCAGGTCATCAGACTTTGTTAAAACTACTTTACCGACAAACTTCTTATTTGCAAGTTTATATGTTGTAGTCTCTTGTGTACCAAGTTCAACAATTTTCCCTTGTTTTAAATCCCAGCTAATTACATAGCCTTCAGGAGCCTTTGTTTCTTTTAATAAATATTTATCGCGTTTTAAATTATTAAATTTAGCGATACCGTCTTTGTCTGTTGTAATTTTACGGATAACAGTTTTACCTGTACGATCGTATAAAGTAAATTCTGCCCCAGCTAATAGTGCGTTCTTATTGTCGTTATCTACCTTTATAATTTCAAGGTTTCCACGGCCTTTAGTAGCAGATCCTCCGCCTGAACCAGAAGACATTCTCACTTCAATCGTTTCAGTAGTTTCTGTGTTTTTAACTGTCAACTTATTGCCTGTGATTTTCGCTTTATTACTTACTTTTTCTTTATCGTCTGCATTAATAAGTGAGCGATATTCTAAAATATAAGCTCGATCAATTTTTTTCAAGAAGGCAATTTCGAAATGTTGCTTTCCGGTATTATTGTCTGTTGTTATTTTGAGTTTATAGTCTGTTCCTTCTTTTAATTCGTTTACTGTATCTTTTGTTAAATTTCCATATGGATCAACAGTTGTAGGATATAAGTGGAATGATTCTTCCACAATTACCTGATTTTCGGTTGGGTCATCTGTTACAACGGCATCTGCAATGGTTGATTGGCTTTCGTTAATTGCGATACTCCAATTAATATAGTTGTCGTCTTGCACAGCTTTTTTAGTAACGAAGCTGCCACCTTTATTTACTTGAGTGTCACCTGTAAGGGTGTTTACGATTTTAGAGCCATCTTTTAAATCTGCCTCGTTTTTGTAGGTGCCTTGGATAAGTTCACCATCAAGGCTTGTTTTAAAGATAATATAGTAAGGTGAATTAATTGATTGTTTGAAATGAACCTTTAGGGTGTTTTTATTTTTCTCTGTAGGTTCTTCAAGTTCATATTTCTCAGTTGGTACAGCATTACCAGGTTGTGCATTATCAGGATTTCCATTTAGAATCATATCGCGCACTTCAATGGATCCAGGCACTAATTTTTGTTTATCTTGTATTACGTCTATAACATAAGGATCTTTAATCTCAACATTATTATAGTTAAAGCCTATTATCCAAGTAATTTCCTTCGTTTGGGCGTTATAAGAACCGTATTTATAACCATTTGCCTTTGTGAAAGTATCAGGATCGAAATTAGCTTCAACTTT
Organism: Bacillus sp. 22475; assembly: GCF_052044835.1. Lineage (NCBI taxonomy): Bacteria > Bacillati > Bacillota > Bacilli > Caryophanales > Bacillaceae > Bacillus > Bacillus sp. 22475. Next base: position 199,120 of record NZ_JBQENW010000005.1, read on the forward strand.
ATTTGATTGTGGATTAGAATCCGTATCTATCCAAGAAAGGTTACCTGTATTTTTAAATGAAGTTTTACCACTTTCTAGCTTTGTATAATCAAAGTCTGTCGTATATTTTACGACTAATGTCTTTGTCATATTAGACTGATACGTACCTATAAGAGTAATTTTGAAGCCTTTATCTGTTACATCTAAAACATAGTCAGTCCCAGCTTGAAGGGTATAATTTCCGTCTTTAATTTCTAGTTTCTTGTCTTTTAATTGTAATCCACCATGATTAAAGGTGTCCGTAATAATCGCGTTGCTTAATGGATAGTTGTTATTATTTACTATAATTGTCCAAGTTGTTGTTTTGTCTTTATAATTTGTTTCAGCTTTATTATTAGATTTAATAATATTTTGCTGCTTGAAGCTAGCTTCATTTTCTTTACTTGAATCATTATCAGCTGTAACTTTATTTTTTACTTTTCCATCTTCTATAACTTTATTAGTTGGCTTGGTTTTATAGGTAATCACATAAGCACTATTAATATCATCATTAAACTGTAAATCGAATCCATTCTTCTTGTTACTTACAGTGTAATTATTAACAGCGTCTCCTGTTACAAGCGTTCCTTTTTCATTATATGAAGCGTTTTTTACAACAATAGAATTTGCATCTAGTTCGTGTGTATCGTCAAAAATATCTTTTAAAATCGCATCTGCTTTTTTGATCTCTCTTTGATCACCATTGTAAGTAATTATCCACTCAATTGTTTGCGTCTTTGGATCATATTTACTTGTTTTATTTAAGTGTGTACCACGAGAAACCGTTACAGTAGAACTTGCGTTTTGTTGCTTTTGATTATCACTCGTTATCGTAACGTTATTTCGGAAACTTTTAATATTTTCATCAGTAATTTTTGTGGCATATTCGATTTGATATGCTTTATTGATAGAATCTTTGAAAGCAATCTCCAATTTTGAGCCATCTGATGAAATAATATTGTAATCTGTTGGCTCAGCTTCTGCACCACGCGTTACATTCCCATTAACATCAACTTCTAAATAATAAACTTTAATAGAATCTTTATTTAAGCTTGTACCTTGTGGAATGTTATCTTTAAAAACAGCGTTTTTAAGGGTGTCTTTCGTTTTGTTCATCTCTACTTTCCAATTAATTTCATTTGTATTAATTGGTCTATCAGGTAAACCCTTTTTATTCGTAGCTGTTTGTACATTAGGCTTAAAATCAACTGTAATAGAAACATCCTTATCTTTAATCGGGAAAGGAATTTCTTGTGTTGTTGTACCTTTAATTTCAGCTTTATTAAATTCTGTCTTTAATTGTAGGTTACCAGCAACATCTGGATGCTCTTCAACATAATCGTTGAATGTCATCGTGACTTTTCCATCTTTTGTAACAGTAAAATTACCAATTTGATGGTTTTCACTATCATATAAAGGACTGTTAATTGTATTGTAAATCTTAAAATGTTTAGGAAGATCAAAAATATAGTAATCTCCATTTTTCACATTCATTGATTTTAAAAGTTCCCATGTAAACTCAATATTGGCAGGGGAATCTGTACTTGGACGGTTATCCTCTGTAAATGGTTTTCCGTCTTTATCCGTCAACTTTACACTGGTTAAAATGTTTGTTGTTATTTGCTTTGGACCTGAATTTGTATTCTCAGCAGGGGCGCTTGCTAGCTTTTGTTCTGGATTGTCAGTAGCAATTTTAGCTGCTGGGTTTTGTTCCGGATTATCAGTGGCAGTTTTAGCTGCTGGGTTCTGTTCCGGATTATCAGTGGCAGTTTTAGCTGCTGGGTTTTGTTCCGGATTATCGGTAACAGTTTTAGTTGTTGGGTTTTGTTTCGGATTATCAGTAACAGTTTTAGTTGCTGGGTTTTGTTCCGGATTATCAGTAACAGTTTTAGTTGCTGGATCTTGCTCCGGATTGTCAGTAACAGGTTTAGTTACTGGATCTTGCGCTTGTTTATTAGTATCCTGTTTGGTGCCATCTTCTTTAGAGTTTTCTACTTGAACAGGAACTGATATAGGCTGAACCATTGTTCCTAAAGGAAAAGCGATTTGAACTGATTTTTCCCCAGTTTTTAAAGTTGAGTTAAACACGGTATCAACTTTAATTTTTCCTTTAGCGTCTTTCAAATTTTCTACTTGATTATTAAATATTAATTTTAATTTATTATCTTTAGCTGTTATAAAATATTGACCAATATTTTTTTGATCTGTTACTAAATCCCCTTGCAAATCTTTAGATACTTTTAATGCAAGTGGTATTTGAACTACTGCTGTATCATTTGCGTGTGCAGCTTGTTGATCCTTTATTGACCAAGCGTATTCTACTTGAATGGTTGATCCTATCTTTATTAAATTGTTAGGATTTTTTGCTTCGTCAATAATATGATTCGTTGCATCTTTCATTTCAACAGTGTCAAATAAGGAATCTCCTGTTAAGGTTTCAGCTTTTACTTGATTGTATGGAAAACTAGCAAGTTGCGAAAATAGTACGAATACAATTAAACATACATTAAAAAGTTTTTTCATTTTTCCTCCTCTGAACATTCATTTGTCCATTGGGGACTTATTCCACATGAACAAATGGAATATTAAAAGTATTTTTTATAAGCTATTTATTTTTGTTATCCCTCCGTTTCTATACGCTTTCTCAGACAAACAGAATTATGTTCAAAGTAATATTATTTAACGTAAAACAAAATGTATATTTACACAGTTCTGCGGAAATATACACAATTCGACAAAAAATGTCGAAAAAAATACTGATATAAAGAATGATATCAGACCTTTATATGTGAGATAGTTTTCATGTATATCTAGTAAAAAAGAATGGTTATAAAGGTAAGTTTTACGATACATACTAACCAATGTAGTGTATCCCTTTGTGAAGGCTTATTTTTGCCTTAAAGTTATGTGGAAATAAAAATCTAGATAGGGTTGGTTTTGGTCAGAATGAAGACAATATGTACTTTGAAAATAGTCATCTATTTTGTCTAAAGAGAGTTGTGCGATTAGTGGACCGAAGTTGAAAGATGATAGTTTCTTACATTGTTAGAGAAATATAAGAATTACAGAATATTCGACTAAAACGTTACTACGGTCATTTTTGAGACTGTTTAAACAATAAGAAAGAAGGTGTTTTACTCCGTAGTCACAATATCTTTTTAGTAAAGATAAGCTGAAGTAACCTCCGCTAAAGATTATATACTTAAATGATAAAGAGTTCAACAATAGTTCACATATTTTCCCAAAAATAAAAACGGCTGTTTTATGTGGAATAAATCTACAAAACAGCCGTTTTTGGTATTAGATTTCTGTTAAGATTATTGGCTCACCGCGTGTTACGACAACGGTATGTTCACATTGTGCAACAAGACTTTTATCAGGTGTAACGAATGTCCAACCGTCGTCACCACGTTCAATAATATGATCAGCTTTCATAGAGATGAACGGTTCTACAGCGATAACAAGACCGTCTTTTAGAAGCGCATTATCCATTGGATCATAGTAACTTAAAATGTGATTTGGTGCTTCATGTAAGCTAAGACCAATGCCGTGACCAGTTAAGTTTTGAATAACATTGTATCCACTTTTATGTGCGAAGTTTGAAACAGCACGACCAATTTGATTTTGTTTTGAGCCAGCTCTAACCTTTTTCATTGCTGCCCAAAATGCATCAACCGCTGCTTGGCAAAGCTTTTCTTTTGCTTCGTCTTCTCCAAGAACAAATGAGATACCTGTATCTGCATAATAGCCATCAAGTGCAGCAGATACATCGACATTTACTAAGTCGCCTTCTTTTAATACACGATCTCCTGGAATACCATGAGCAACTTCCTCATTTACACTAATGCAAGTTACACCTGGGAAATCATATTCTTTTTCAGGTGCAGAAATAGCACCATGCTCATCTAATACTTTTTTACCGATCAAATCAAGCTCTTTCGTTGTCATACCTGGCTTCGCTTGTTTTTTCATTTCTTCACGTGCAAGCGCAACGATGCGGCCGATTTTTCGTAAGCCTTCTAAATCTTGTTCATTACGAATAATCATGAAAACCACTGTCCTTCCTCGAATGTATATCTTATCCGATTGTATCATGTTTATTTTCGTCCTGCTACTCGCTTGCGGTATGCGGGTTGATTCCTCTCATAAAGAATACATGACAATTGTCATATCGAGGTCATGACGTATCATACTGTTTCCTAAGTTTTCCAAGTAATACAATGTAAATATAAGAAACAGCGGGGGTGGAGAGTTGGAAAAGATTATTGAAGTAAATGGTGTTTCTAAAACATTTAAACATAAAAACGCAGTAAATAATGTTTCATTTCATGTAAATAAAGGAGAAATCGTAGCATTGCTTGGACCGAATGGTGCGGGTAAAACAACGACGATGTCGATGATGCTTGGATTAAAGGACCCAACGGAAGGTAAGGTCTCTATATTTGGAAAGAGTCCAAAGCATAGAGATGTTCGTAATAGCCTCGGTGCGATGCTACAAGAAGTAAGTGTCATTGATAGTATTACGGTGGAAGAGGCAATCGAGTTATTCCGTAGTTATTATACGAATCCTATAGCGAAAGAAACGTTACTGCAGTTATCAAATTTAGAATCAGAGCGAAAGCAAAGATGTGAGAAATTATCAGGTGGGCAAAAAAGAAGGTTAAACTTTGCGCTTGCACTTGCGGGAAATCCGGATTTGTTGTTTTTAGATGAGCCGACAGTAGGAATGGATATTACGTCTCGAAGAACGTTTTGGGAAACGATTCGAAAGTTAGCAAGTGAAGGGAAAACGATTATTTTAACGACGCATTATTTAGAAGAAGCAGATGCTTTAGCAAATCGTATCTTATTATTTGCGAACGGAAAGATTATCGCAGATGGTACACCAGACGAAATGAAAGCAACGATTTCGAGAAAAACAATCACATTTTACTCAAAGGAAAGCATTCCTACAAAATTACTAAAGGAATTACCAAATGTAACAGAAGTAAAGTCAAACGAAGGACGCTTCATTTTAACAACGGAGGATACAGATGCAACTTTAAAAGCCATTTATCAAAGGAGTTTACCTGTAACAGATGTTTCAGTTGAACGTGGAAGCCTTGATGAGGCATTTGAACAGTTTGTCGCAAATCAGAAGGAGGAAATCGCATGAGAGCGTTATGGATGCAGTGCAAAATAGAAATTTTACGTACATTCCGCAATAAATTATTTATCTTTTTCTCATTATTAATGCCTGTTATGTTTTACTACATTTTTACAAATGTTGTTCAAGTACCACAAAACGGAGATGCGTGGAAAGCACATTATTTAATTTCGATGGCAACTTTCAGTATTGTAGGGACTGCACTCTTTAGTTTCGGTGTGAGACTTTCTCAGGAAAAAGGGCAAGGATGGACACATCTTCTAAAAATTACACCACTTCCAGAGGGAGCATATTTAACAGCAAAAATTATCGCTCAAACAGTAGTAAATGCTTTTTCAATATTAGTTATTTTTATTGCAGGGATACTAATTAATCATGTTGAGTTAACGGTAGGGCAATGGATAGGTGCGGGGTTATGGTTATTGTTAGGGGTAACACCATTTTTAGCGTTAGGAACAGTAATAGGTTCCATTAAGAAGGCGGACGCAGCTGCTGGCTTAGCAAATATTTTAAATATGAGTTTAGCTATAGTTGGCGGGTTGTGGATGCCGATTGAAGTATTCCCAAAAATATTAAGAACGATTGGTGAATGGACACCGACATACCATTTCGGAAGTGGTGCGTGGGATATTGTAGCTGGAAAATCAATTGGATGGGAAAATATCGCGGTATTAGGAGGTTATTTCCTTATATTTGTTGTAGTATCAATATATATAAGAAAAAGACAGGAAGCGGTATAAATGATAGAGAAGAAGAGGATTGAGATTTTTCCGAAACATATGGGATTTTTTCCGTACATGTGGTTTGTTTATCTATTATTTCCAATTTATCACTTAGCACAAGCATCAGGATGGAAGCTTGTGCTAGGAAGCAGTATGTTGATACTTTTTATTATCACATACCGTCAGCTATATTTTGTTCAGAAGACGTTTATTTTATGGGCATGCATTCAAATGATACTCATCTTTTTATTTGCTTTATTTTATAATCCTTTTATGATATTCTTTGGCTTTTTCACAGCAAGTGCGATGGGATTTGCGCCAAATAAGAAAGTATTTCGAGTGCTGTTATGTTCGTTAGTTATCATGCTGGGAGCATTTTTATTTGTAAATATGAATCAACTAACAACTACAAGTTTAGTAAATATCGTTCCAATGTTTATTTTAATGCTTCTTACGCCATTTGGTATGCGCAATTTTAATCAGAAAAAGATGTTAAGAAATCAATTGGATCAGGCGAACGAGCAAATTAAAGACTTAGTAAAACGTGAAGAACGGCAGCGGATTGCAAGAGATCTTCATGACACATTAGGGCATACGTTATCTCTTATTACTTTGAAAAGCCAGCTTGTAGAGAAGTTAATTGTGAAAAATCCAGAGCGTGCAAGTGCGGAAGCGAAGGAAATTACACAAACGTCTCGTACAGCCTTAAAACAGCTGAGAGAATTAATTTCTGATATGCGTATGATTACGGTAGAAGAAGAGCTAGAGCAAATAAAAGCGATCTTACAAGCAGCTAATATTGAATTAGAAGTGAGGCAAGAAGCCAGCTCGAGTTCGTTATCACCAATTGAACAAAATATTGTCGGGATGTGTTTACGTGAGGCTGTTACGAATGTCGTAAAACATAGCAAGGCAACGCGGTGCACAGTTTCTGTATTAGAATCGCAAGGTGAGCTGATTTTGAAAGTAAAAGATAACGGAATCGGTTTAACAGATCAAAATCATGATGGAAATGGTATCCGCGGCATGAAAGAACGAATTGCTCTTATTGATGGTTTTGTTGAACTAGGTACAATCAATCTAGGGACGTTGTTAACAGTAAAAGTTCCAGTTGTTATTAGAACAGGAAAAGATGAGGTGAGGGCATGATTCGAATTATTATTGTAGAAGATCAACGGATGCTTCGTGGCGCATTAGGGGCCCTACTTGATCTAGAAGATGATATCGAAGTAATTGGGCAAGCGGCAAACGGGGAAGAGGCACTAAAATTAATTGAATCGTTAAAACCGGATATAAGTATTATGGATATTGAAATGCCGATTCAAAGTGGATTAGATGTTGCTGAAGCGTTAAAGAAAGAAAAATCATTATGTAAAGTAATGATTTTAACAACATTTGCACGGCCGGGATATTTTGAAAGAGCAATGAAAGCTGGTGTGCACGGCTATTTGTTAAAGGATAGTCCAAGTGAAGATTTAGCAGCAGCAATCCGTAATGTAATGAAGGGAAAACGAGAGGTCTCCCAAGATTTAATGTTCGGCCTATGGCAGGAGCAAAATCCGTTGTCAGATCGCGAAAAGGAAGTATTGTTGCTTGCGAAAGAAGGAAAGACGGCAAACGAAATTGCGAAGGCACTTTATCTTTCACCGGGTACAGTACGTAATTATATTTCTGAAGTATTAACGAAGCTCGATGCGAAAAATAGAATTGAGGCAATTACAATTGCGGAAGAAAAGGGTTGGATGTAAAAAGAAGGTTACCTATGAGAGGTGACCTTCTTTTTATACTTATTTTACTTCTATTACTTGATTTACTTTTTGTAATGACTTGTAACCATGTGCTTCAAATGCCTTTGCAAATTCATTTGATACGGCAGTGCCATATAGATCCTTTGCAGCTTGTACGATGTGAGATTGAAGTGATTCAAAGTCTTCAGCGGAAGTTGCGTAATTTTGCAATGCACGCATAACAACTTTACTTACTTTTTCATTACCTTGTTTTTGAACAGCAACACCGTTATATGTTTTACCTTCAGCTAATTGATATAATACGTGACTAATAATACCAGAATTTACGTGTGATTCTTGATTATTACCATCGTTATAGAAATCTTGTAAATTTGTATATAGTTTATGGCCGCCGTCACCAATTTCCCTTGGGATATCACGAATTGTTAGGCCACCTAATGTATCGCCCATAATCCAGTTTCCTTTATCTTTCTTTACGTAATATTCGATTTGTGTACCCCAGAAATCTGCTAATCCCTCGTTTAGTGCAGATGTTTCAGCGCTTGGATATCTCACGACTTTATTTTTTGTCGTGCCACTGAATACAGCATGTCCAAATTCATGAGCTGTTACATCAAGAGCTGATGTTAGTTTTCCGTCTAAACCATCACCAAATACCATTTGGTTCCAAGCAGGATGCCAAAATGCATTTACATAGTCTTCTTTTAAACCATCACTAACTTCAGTAGAATCAAAACCGTGTACACTAGCAACAACTTTTGAATCTTTATTGTCGTAACTTTTTAGATTATGTTCTTTCTTAAAGTAATCATAAATATCACTCATGTTCTTCATAGCGCCCGCGGCTTCTTTATCTGCAAAATTAGGAGTGCTACTTGAAATTAGTGTCCCTGGATAACCAGCTTGACTATATCCCCCGAGGGAATCGGCGTAGTTTGCATTATAAATATAAATACCATTTCCGCGTGATAAATCGGCTAAATAAAATTTTCCATCAGTTCCTTTGGCAATATTGAAAGAGATGTTTTCTTGAAGTGCATTTTTCCCAGTTCCTTGCTCACTTGCAGGGGATAATCTAGGTGATGTTACTTGATTTATAGTCTTATTCTCTTTGTTTTTAATGAATTTTTCTTGGAAAAGTACTTCGCCAGTTTTTAGATCAACGATAGCATTGCCGTTTATAATTTGTTCATTATTTTCATAAGTAAATGTAATAACAGTTGCGAATGTATAATAGCCATCTTTTTTCTTATAAACAACGGTTTCGCTAGAGAATTCCGTCTCAGCTGCATCACTTGGAATTTGAACTATATCGCGTAATTTAGATTTTACTTCATTTTTCGACAAAAAATTTGTTATAGTAAGATTAGGTTGTTGATTTAAATTTTGAACAACTTTACCACTAACAGTTGTGATCACTCCATTTTTATCTACTTTTACAATGAGATCTTGGCCATATACTTTATAGTTTTTATATGTTTGTGCAAGGCGAACTTCGGTTTGATTTTCTTTGGTTTCTTTATTTGTAGGTTGGAAATCTACATTTTTTTCAGTAGTGACTTGTTCTTGTTGAGCTTTAGCCCCGTTTACCTCACCTTTTAAATACTTTTTAGCAATATTTTCTTTCGTATCATTTTGAGGTTGTGTTAATTTCCCGATTGTTAAACCAGGCTGAGCGATTTCAACTTTGACTGCACTTTTGTCTAATTCTTGAGCATGAATAGCTTCTGTTGATAAAGGGCAAAGAAGACCGAATGCAACGAAAGCACTAGCAAGTTTTCTATAATTCATCTATAACACTCCTAATCTATTATTGTATGTGAGATGAATTGTATGAAAAATTTGCCGAATTATATATATATTATGCATTATTTCATATCAAAAATTGTCGAATTCACATTATTGTAGTGGTATGACAACTCAAAAAATTAGATTGTTATAATGGGATGGTGAGTAAATATGCACGCAGAAAAATTAGGAAATGAAATTAAGAAAATTAGGACGATGAGAGGATTAACACAAAAACAGTTATCCGAGAACATATGTCATCAATCGGAAGTGAGTAGAATTGAATCGGGCGCGGTATACCCAAGTATGGATATATTGCAAGGTATCGCAGCAAAATTACAAGTTCCCATTATTCATTTTTATGAGGTACTCATTTATTCTGATATTGAGAGGAATAAGCAGTTAAAAGATCAAATTATTATGCTTTGTAAGCAAAAGAAATATAAAGAAATTTATAATAGAGTATGGAATGAGTTGAAAAAGGAAGAATATCACCCCGAGCTTCAGCAATTTCTTCAATGGCAATATTATGTAGCTGCTTACATATTGAAAAAAATCGATTACGAATATTGTATTTTAGAATTAAAGAAATTGCTCAATCAACAATTGGCAGGAATAGATGTATATCAGAGTCTTTATATTGAAAACGCAATTGCAAACATTTATGCTGAAAATGGCTATTTGAAGAAGGCTATTGATTTATTTGAAAATATATTAAAACAATTAGAGTCATTGCATGATAATAAAGAATTTGATGTGAAGGTGAGACATAATCATGCAAAAGCATTATTCTCAGATAATCAATACGAAGAAGCGCTTTGTCACGCAAATAAAGCTATTGAACTATCTTGTCAAATTAATAGTATGACATTAATTGGACAGTTATACTTTCGAAAAGGTCAATGCCTAGCAAAGCTAGGGTGTGATAGAGCGGAAATTGAAGATGCTTACGAAAAAGCGTGCTTCTTTTTTGATATATTAGGAAACCATACATTAAAAGAATCACTTATAAAAAAAATTAAGAAATAAAAAGGACCTAAAAAACAAATATGCATAATTGCATAATATATGGATAAATTTTCATGATATATTTAAATAAAAATGCGGGTGATGGAATATGAAGAAACTACTTATTGGTAGTATATTAACGTTAGCAATGGCATGGGGTATTTCATTAGGAGATACAGCATTAGAGAAAAGTCAAATAATTTCTCACAGTGATCAAGAGGTACAATTAGCTGGAGAGATACCTTATGAATATTAAAAAACAACCGTCTTACTTAGACGGTTGTTTTTTTATGGAGTAACATCCAAACGTCTTTACTAGAAACAGGTTTGCTAATAAAGAATCCTTGAATGTGATCACAATTTTGTCTATGTAAAAATTCCCATTCTTCTTCCGTTTCTACACCTTCTGCAATCACTTCTAAATTTAGTTCTTTTGATAGTGTAATAATGGAAGAGACAATTGCTTCTTCTAAAGGGCTAGTTGTAATTCCACAAATAAACTCTCGAGCAATTTTTAATGTGTTAATTGGATATTTTGTTAAATAAGCTAAAGAACTATAACCAGTTCCAAAGTCATCGATTGAAATTTGAATGCCGAGATTTTGAAGCTGTTCTAGTTTTGCAACTACAGATTGATTTTGATTAATTGCGATGCTTTCCGTAATTTCAATATCTAGTGCTTCTGGTTTCAGTTCTGTTTCTTCCAACACCTTTGAAATAGTTGAGATTAAATCTGCATGGTTAAATTGAACAACAGATAAATTCACACCAACTTTTAAGTGGGAAAAACCTTGATTATGCCATCTTTTTGCCTCTAAACAGGCAGTACGTAAAATCCAATTACCAAGTTCAATAATAAAACCAGTTTCCTCTGCTAGAGGGATAAATTGGGCCGGAGATACGATACCAAGTTTTGGATGCTTCCAACGTATTAATGCTTCAAAACCGATAATTTGTTTTGTTTTTGTGCTTACTTGTGGCTGATATTCAAGGAAAAATTCATTTTGTTGTAATGCTTTTGAAAGTTCACCTTCTAAGAATTGAATTTCATTTTGAGCAATACTCATTTCTTTTGAGAAGAAAACAAATCTGTTTTTTCCATTTGCCTTCGCACGGTACATAGCCATATCAGCATTTTTCATTAACTCATTTACATCAGTTCCATAATCAGGATACATCGCAATTCCGATACTTGGTGTAATAGAGAGTTCTTCGCCTTGAATGAAGAATGGTTTGTTTAAAATAGTTAAAATCTGTTCAGCTATAAAAATTGCACTTTTTTCTGAGTACATTTCTGGTAATAGAATGGTAAACTCATCTCCACCTTGGCGAGCGACGACATCTTTTGAACGCAAGCAACCGCGTAGTCTTTTTGCTACTTCAATTAATAATAAATCTCCGACGTCATGACCAAGTCTATCGTTAATTTTTTTAAATCGATCTAAATCAAGGAATATGACAGCAACATCATTTGCGTTAGTTTGTGCTGTATTTAACATGGCTTTTAAATCCTTTTCGAATTTTCGGCGATTTGGTAATCCAGTAAGTGCATCGTGAAAGGCTAAATGCTCTACTTGTTTTTGTTTTTCATATAAAGTGGTAATATCACGCGCTATCCCAAACATTCCGACCACTTCTTTGTTTATAAAAATAGGGATAAGTGTAATATGGAGATAATAATAATAGCCTTCTTGTTCTTTTGTACGAACTTCTAACGTTTGTGGCCTACCTTCCTTTGTAATTTGTAAAGCCTTCTTTAGTAGTTCGTGGTCTTTTGAATCAATGAAGTGTACCAGAGTATAGCTTGCTACTTCGCAATAATAGGCAGTAAATAAGCTTTCGCACGCCTTATTAGATTGTTGAAAAATACCATTCATATTTAAAGAGAAAACGGCATCGGGATGATCTTCGAATAAAGATTTATAGCGTTGTTCACTTTTTGATAATGCAAATGCACCTTCTTCAACTTCGTCCTCTAGTTGTGTAGTCAACTGTTCATATGTAAGGATTAGTGCTTGATTATCTTTCCATATGTAAAGTTGTCTCAAGAATAACAAAATAAGTGATAATACGAGACCAATTAACATAAATTTATCATCCCAAGGTTGAATGATAATAAAGGAAAAAGTAATAATTATACTAAAATAAGGTAGTATAAAACGTACATAATCGAATCGATAATATTTTGCTTTCGTTTCATGTTGCATTGGTTTATCCAAGATATATAGTATGGAAGAAAGTCCAATTAATAAAATAGAAGCAGTGTGTATTAAATAATTAAATTCAGGAGAAGTTTTCATCCCAAAATTTAATTGAAACAGATGAATGTAACCATATACGAGTATAATAGTGAAACCGATAATTAATGCGATTCTACTAGAAGAATATTGTTCTCTTCTATATAGACTAATAACTGCGTAAATTACTAATGATTGTGCAATAAAATAGCCGATTAAAATCCAAGTTTCCTTTGTTAGCATACGGAAACTTGAAAGGTCCAAGATAAAAGTTAAAGTGAAATAAATGTTCATAATAACAATAAAGATGCTATCGAATGAAAATTGAGCAAGACCCTTAATAGAGTAAATTTTTATAAACTTTATAGCAAATCCAACAAAGAGTAAAACATATTGTATGATAAAAAAAGGTAATGCTTTATATGAGAATATAACTTGCTCATGAATAGAAAGTGAATGAAGGAATAAAGTTATCTCCATAGCTAACCCGCATAGACAAGTACATAATAATAAAATCCAAAATAATTTATCACCATGCGTCATTTTTCTAATCGCTTTACATAAGCAATAGCAAGAAAAAAGTGCAGCGAAACAGAATAAGAAAAGAATCCCGATTTCTTTTATATTCAACTCATTTGGTATAAGGAATATCCAAAGAGCAAATATAAATATGTATATTATGACAGATTGTATATACTTTTTTTGATTAATCATATTATGACTCCGTTTCAATAAAGTTGAATCTCGGGGAGAAAATGCTAATTTAAATAATAGCATATAAAATAGAATATTTTTTACTATAAAAATTACTTTTTTGAAATAATGGTGCAAAGTTACAATTTACCACTGTAACTTTGCACCACTTATTCTTTTAATTCCTCTTATAGCAGAAAGTTCATCTATTAATTGGAATAGTGCTAAGTCTTTTTGTTTACTTTCAATCATAATATCGAAATTATGATTGTTTTTTTTTGCAACGTGTAAGAAGGGCTTGATAAACTCTAAATCGATATATTCAGCATGAGCCCTAAATTCTTTTTCCGATCTCGGAGAGGAAATGTGAACTTTAGGAGAGATATTTGTATGTGACCAAGTTTCAAAAATTGCAGGAAGCAACTCTTCTAGTGGTTCCTCGCAAAGATTGGCCATATGATGATGATAATCAAATACAAATGGGATATTTTCTTTTTGGCAAATTGATAAAGTTTCAGAAGTTGTATATGTTTTATCATCGTTTTCAAGAGTCATTTGTTTTTTTATATGTGCAGGAAGTTTTTTTATGTTTTCATGGAAGCGCTCAATTGCCTTTTCTTTATTTCCATAGGCTCCACCTACATGAATATTAATGTAAGAAGAATCTGCAATGCCTATAGCATCCAATACTTTATAATGATAAGTCATATCCTTAATAGCGTTAGTAGTAATATGTGGCTTGTCGCTTGTAAATAGCGTAAATTGATTTGGATGAAAACTTATTCGTAAATCGTGTTCTTTAATTAAAGCTCCTATTTTACGCCAAAGTGGTGTGAATACCCCAATATAGTCAAACTCGACTTCGGGATGTGTTGCAAGTGGAACGATGGAAGACGATAGGCGATATAGTGGGATTTCATGCGCTATATTGTAATGTAGGATACGTATTGTGTGCTCTAAATTTTGCCTTATAACATGGTACAGTTTGTCTTCTCGCTCTTGCTTGCTGAGTTTCTTAAAGCTTGTAAACGTCATTGTTTTGGCAGGAGAACAGTCCCAGAGTGCCATTGCATGTGAGACATATCCAAACCGCATAATCATATGAGATACACCTCTTTTATTCATTGTCTTTCCTATAAAAAGAAAGCAAGCATTGTTCCAATCCATTCCTTTCCTCTATCGATAAGAGAAGTTGGGTTTACATCGCTATAGGAAAGTATGGATGCATTCTCTAGATCTTCATGGAATTTATTTTTTACTGTTTGAACGAAATGTTTACTATATAACAGGCAGTTTATTTCATGGTTAATATATAAACTTCTCATATCAAAGTTTGCTGTTCCGATATCACAAATATCATCATCCACTATAATAATTTTGGCGTGAAAAAAACCTTGTTGAAATGCATAAATATTGCAACCAGCCTGTATTAATTTTCGGCAGTACGGGAATTTTGCTTCTCGAACGAGAGGGTGATCAGCTTTTTCTGGAACAAGAATTGTGATTTGAACCCCTCTTTCTCTTGCTTTTAATAAGGCATTCATAATTTTTTTTCCGGGAATGAAATATGGTGTACCGATACAGATTTCTTTTTTTGCTCCGTTAATTAAATGTAAAAAAGTATGCTGTAAATAAGCACCATCAGTCGGAATAAATTGATGCAGTATGGTACCTGGGTTTTGTTTTGGAAAATAAAGAGAAGCATCCAATAAATCCTGTTTCGTATCATCAAACCAGTCATGCAAAAATTGCTTTTGTAAATCTTGAACTCCTTCTCCTGTAAGACGTAAATGATAGTCTCGCCATAATCCTAAATATTCATTATGCCCCAGATACTCTTCGCCGATATTAAATCCCCCGATATAGCCAGTTTTCCCATCAATCACTGTAATTTTTCTATGGTTTCTTTGATTGGCAGAAAAGAAAAGCAGAGGAAATTTTACCTTATGACAAAATGAAAAAGATACACCATGTTTTCGGAGGGAGCGAATAGCTTCGTTTGATAAAGAATGGCTGCCAAATCGATCAAGTAAAAGTCGTACTTCAATTCCTTCCTGAGCCTTATCAATCAGCAACTTTAAAAATTCACGACTGATTTTATCGTTTTTTACAATGAAGAATAAAATATGAATGTGGTGCTGTGCTTGTTTTATATCAGTAAATAAAGCGTCATACAAATCTTTCCCGTATGTATAAAGGTGAAAATCACTTTGACGTAAAGGGAAAGTGCGAGAGCTTACCCGCTTTAAATGAAGAAGTCTCCCGTATGAAAGGTCAATTGTAATCCAAAGAGCAATGGATATTAACAAAAGAGATAAGTAGAGCATCAGTGAATTCCCTCCTTCGCATTCTTTTCACCTTCAGTGTGTTACAAATGATACGGGTAGCACGGCTGTCATTATAAATTTCATCAGATGATAGTATGTTGCACTGATTAAAGTTTCACTTTACCCCGCTTTAACGGGCATTAAGCTTCCTACTTCAAAAACTGATGAATAAGTAGAAGTTAGTTTGGAAATCAACTGCCCGTAAAATCCCGATTGGTTCAACTAATAATCAGTGGGGGATGAACCACCCCTACTGATTAAAGTTTCACTTTATAGTTTCACCGAAATAAACAGCTTTATGAAAAAATGTGTTGTTCTATAACAAAAAACTGTTGACTGAATGCTCACTCATTATATAATGGGGATAGGGGATATAATTCAGAAAATTATATATTTTTGAAGATTCAAAAAAAGAAAGAGGGCTTACAAAGAGAGGGGTAGCATAAAAATGAATAGCTTACTGATCATTAATTGGCTGGCTGCCATTGCTGTTATTGCTTATGCAGGATATTTGTTTGTATATCTTATACGGACGAGAATGGCCTACATACAATTAGGAAAAAAAATTGAATTTGACCGTCGTTTTAAAGAGCGTTGGGATCTCCTTAAGGTCAATGTTTTCGGTCAGAAAAAGCTGCTGAAAGATAAGAAAAGCGGCATCATTCACGTTATGTTCTTTTACGGATTTATTCTTGTCCAATTTGGAGCAATTGACTTCGTTTGGAAAGGACTCGCACCAGGATCACATCTTCCACTTGGACCACTATACCCTGCATTTACATTCTTCCAGGAAATTGTCACACTTGTTATTTTAATTGCAGTATTTTGGGCTTTTCATAGACGTTATGTAGAAAAGCTTGTTCGTTTAAAACGTAACTTCAAATCAGGTCTTGTTCTTATCTTTATCGGTGGCTTAATGATTTCTGTGCTACTTGGTAACGGTATGGGACTTATATGGCATGGCGAGGAGCTTTCATGGAGTGAACCAATCGCTTCTGCAATCGCTTACGTTTTTAGCGGGATAAATGAAACCGTAGCCATTTCAGTGTTCTATTTTTCTTGGTGGGTGCATTTACTAATTTTGTTAACGTTTTTAGTGTATGTTCCACAATCAAAACATGCGCATTTAATTGCGGGACCAGCTAATGTATTCTTCGGTCGTCTTTCAAACCCAGGGAAGCTTGAAAAGATTGATTTTGAAGATGAAACGCAAGAAACATTTGGTGTTGGTAAAATTGAAGACTTTAGACAAAATCAACTTATTGACTTATACGCTTGTGTAGAGTGTGGTCGTTGTACAAATATGTGTCCGGCAACAGGAACAGGAAAAATGTTATCGCCGATGGACTTAATTTTAAAACTTCGTGATCATTTAACTGATAAAGGAGCTGCGGTAACATCAAAAGCACCGTGGGTTCCAGTAGTTGCCTTCAATAATACACAAGGAAATCAGTTAGCGATGATGGCAGCTGGAAAAGGACAACAAGAATCAGCGGCTACAACTCTCGCTTACGATCCGAGTTTAATCGGAGATGTTATTACAGAAGAAGAGATTTGGGCATGTACAACGTGTCGTAACTGTGAAGATCAATGTCCAGTTATGAATGAGCATGTTGACAAAATTATTGATTTACGTCGATATCTCGTTTTAACAGAAGGAAAAATGGACGCGGAAGCACAACGCGCGATGACAAATATCGAGCGTCAAGGGAATCCGTGGGGTCTGAACCGTAAAGAGCGTGAAACATGGCGCCAAGGTGATGACGAAGTAACAGTTCCAACTGTAAAAGAAAAATCAAAAGCTGGGGAGGAATTTGAGTATTTATTCTGGGTTGGTTCAATGGGATCATACGACAATCGTAGTCAGAAGATTGCGATATCGTTTGCGAAGTTAATGAACGAAGCAGGCATTTCATTCGCAATTCTCGGTAATAAAGAAAAGAATTCTGGAGATACACCACGCCGCCTTGGAAATGAATTTGTATTCCAAGAGATGGCGACAAAGAATATCGAAGAATTTGAAAAGGCAGGAGTGAAGAAAATCGTTACGATTGATCCTCATGCTTATAACACATTTAAAAATGAGTATCCGGACTTTGGCTTGCAAGCAGAAGTCTATCATCATACAGAATTGTTAGCTCAGTGGGTGAAAGAAGGGCGCTTAAAGCCTGTTCACGCTATTGAAGAAACAGTTACGTACCATGATTCCTGTTATTTAGGAAGATACAACGAAGTGTACGAAGCGCCACGTGACATTTTGAAAGCGATTCCTGGAGTGAATCTTGTAGAAATGGCACGTAACCGTGAAACTGGAATGTGCTGTGGCGCAGGTGGTGGCTTAATGTGGATGGAAGAAACAACAGGTTCTCGTATTAACGTTGCTCGTACAGAACAAGCATTAGCTGTACAGCCATCCATTATCGGTACAGGTTGTCCATATTGCTTAACGATGATCAGTGATGGAACGAAAGCGAAAGAGGTAGAAGAGAAAGTTCAAACTCTTGATGTGACAGAGATTTTAGAACGATCTGTTATCGGACAGAAAAAAGAAGCGATGTAGTTTATAAGAATGTATACAACTTTAGAAAGAGGTGCAATGATTGCACCTCTTCTCAACGTAGGGATACCGAGCGAGCGCTCAGTGTTAAAAAATGAAATGGGGGAAAGAAACATGAGTAAAACAGTTATTTTAAGTGCTGCAAGAACACCAGTTGGAAAATTTGGAGGATCTTTAAAAGATGTAAAAGCGACGGAACTTGGAGGAATTGCAATTAAAGCAGCGCTTGAAAGAGCAAATGTTGCGGCTAGTGATGTTGAAGAAGTTATATTTGGAACGGTTATTCAGGGGGGACAGGGGCAAATTCCATCGCGTCAAGCTGCAAGGGCTGCTGGAATCCCTTGGGAAGTACAGACGGAAACAGTGAATAAAGTTTGTGCATCAGGACTTCGTGCGGTTACGTTAGCGGATCAAATTATTCGTACTGGCGATCAATCACTGATTGTAGCTGGCGGTATGGAGTCGATGAGTAACAGTCCTTACATTTTACGCGGAGCAAGATGGGGATACAGAATGGGCAACAACGAAGTTATTGATTTAAACGTTGCTGACGGTTTAACATGCGCATTTTCAGGTACACACATGGGTGTTTATGGCGGAGAAGTTGCGAAGGAAGATGGAATTTCTCGCGAAGCACAAGATGAATGGGCATATCGTAGCCATCAGCGTGCGGTTTCAGCGCATAAAGAAGGACGTTTTGAAGAGGAGATCGTGCCAGTAACGATCCCGCAAAGAAAAGGCGATCCTATTGTCGTTGCAAAGGATGAGGCGCCACGTGAAGATACAACGATTGAAAAGTTAGCAAAGTTAAAACCTGTATTTGATAAGGAAGCGGCTGTGACAGCTGGTAATGCGCCAGGACTAAACGATGGTGGTGCCGCACTTGTGTTAATGAGCGAAGACAGAGCGAAGCAAGAAGGAAGAAAGCCATTAGCGACAATTTTGGCGCATACAGCAATTGCAGTGGAATCTAAAGATTTCCCAAGAACGCCAGGTTATGCAATTAACGCATTGCTTGAAAAAACAGGCAAGACAATTGAAGACATCGATTTATTCGAGATTAATGAAGCATTTGCAGCAGTAGCAATTGCAAGTACAGAAATCGCAGGAATCGATCCAGAAAAATTGAATGTAAATGGCGGCGCAGTGGCGATGGGACATCCGATTGGAGCAAGCGGAGCGCGCATTATCGTAACACTAATCCATGCACTTAAGCAGCGCGGCGGCGGAATTGGAATTGCTTCGATTTGTAGCGGTGGCGGTCAAGGGGACGCAGTGATGATTGAAGTTCACTAATTAAAGTTCAAGGGTATAAAATTTATTAACAATTAAGGGGGAAGAAAAAATGGGTGTACAAAACATTGTTGTAATTGGTGCAGGGCAAATGGGATCAGGAATTGCGCAAGTATGTGCAATGGCAGGGTATGACGTGAAGGTACAAGATTTAAAACAAGAGCAATTAGATAGAGGATTGGCTATCATTACGAAAAATTTAGCGCGCCAAGTAGAAAAAGGACGCATGAAGGAAGAAGAGAAGGAAGCGACATTAAATCGTCTTACAGTAACGCTTGATTTAGATTGTGTGAAAGAAGCGGATCTTATTATTGAAGCAGCTGTTGAGAAAATGGATATTAAAAAGAAAATCTTTGCGAATCTAGATGAAATTGCTCCAGAACACGCAATTTTAGCGACGAATACGTCATCTCTGCCAATTACAGAAATTGCAGCGGTAACGAAGCGTCCGGAAAAAGTAATCGGCATGCACTTTATGAATCCAGTTCCAGTTATGAAGCTTGTTGAGATTATTCGTGGTTTGGCTACAGATGATGCGGTATATGAAGCAATTGAAGATATTACGAAAAAAATTGGGAAAGTACCAGTTGAAGTAAATGATTTCCCAGGCTTTGTATCAAACCGCATTTTGCTACCGATGATTAACGAAGCAATTTATACGTTATATGAAGGTGTAGCGACGAAAGAAGCAATTGATGAAGTAATGAAGCTAGGTATGAACCATCCGATGGGGCCTTTGACGCTCGCTGATTTTATCGGTTTAGATACGTGTTTATACATTATGGAAGTGTTGCATGAAGGATTAGGAGATAGTAAATATCGCCCATGTCCGTTATTACGTAAGTATGTAAATGCAGGATGGTTAGGGCGTAAAACAGGTCGTGGATTCTACGTTTACGAATAAATGCCCCTTTTGTTACAAAATAGTGGTCTTACCAAATTATTTAAAGGATATATAGCAAATGGAGGCGTAATATATGAACTTTCGTTTTAATGAAGAGCAGCAAATGATGAGGAAAATGGTTCGGGATTTTGCACAGAAGGAAATTGCTCCCTTTGTTCCTAGTATGGAACAAGGGGTGTTCCCGAAAGAGATTTTGCAAAAGATGGGTGAGCTTGGATTAATGGGTATTCCAGCGCCTGCAAAATACGGCGGGGCGGAAATGGATTTTATCTCTTACATTCTAGCAATTGAGGAAATCTCAAAGGTAAGTGCAACAGTTGGTGTAATTTTAGCTGTACATACGTCAGTGGGAATGAATCCAATTTTATATTTCGGAACAGAAGAACAGAAGAAAAAATATGTTTCTAAACTTGCAACCGGGGAATATTTAGGCGCATTTGCTTTAACAGAGCCAAATGCAGGATCAGATGCAGGGAGTTTGAAATCAAGAGCTGTCAAAAAAGGCGATCATTATATTATTAATGGATCGAAAGTGTTTATTACAAATGGTGGTGAAGCAAGTACATACATTGTATTCGCTTCTACAAATCCAGAGGCAGGAAAAAGTGGTATTTCTGCATTTATAGTAGAGAAAGATACACCTGGTTTAATCATCGGAAAAGATGAACATAAGATGGGGCTCCTCGGTTCTCGTACAGTACAACTTACTTTTGAAGATATGAAAGTGCCAGCGAAGAATTTACTTGGGGAAGAAGGACAAGGATTCAAGGTGGCGATGGCGAATTTAGATGTTGGGCGAATTGGAATCGGTGCACAGGCGTTAGGAATTGCTGAAGCGGCGCTTGCATGTGCGATTGATTATGCAAAAGAACGAGAACAATTTGGGAAACCAATTGCGGCGCAGCAAGGGATTGGCTTCAAGCTTGCAGATATGGCAACAAGTGTCGAAGCAGCAAGGTTACTCGTATATAGAGCGGCGTCTCTTAGGGCACAAGGATTACCATGCGGTAAAGAAGCATCTATTGCGAAATTATTTGCTTCTAAGACAGCGGTTGAAGTCGCGATTGAGGCGGTGCAAGTATTTGGTGGTTACGGTTATACGAAAGAATATCCAGTAGAACGATTTTTCCGTGATGCGAAAATCACGCAAATATATGAAGGAACAAGTGAAATACAGAAACTTGTTATTAGCCGTGCTTTATAAAAGGGCGAGGGGGAGACGGAGATGCATTTTAAACTATCAGAAGAACATGAAATGATAAGAAAAATGGTTCGAGATTTTGCTAAAAATGAAGTAGCACCAACAGCAGCTGAGCGTGATGAGGAAGAGCGATTTGATCGAGAGTTATTTGATCAAATGGCAGAGCTTGGTTTAACCGGTATTCCATGGCCTGAAGAGTACGGCGGAATTGGAAGCGATTACTTAGCGTACGTAATTGCGATTGAAGAATTATCTCGAGTTTGTGCTTCAACAGGTGTAACACTATCTGCACATACTTCACTTGCGGGATGGCCAATTTTTAAATTTGGGACAGAAGAACAAAAGCAAAAGTTTTTACGACCGATGGCTGAAGGGAAGAAAATTGGTGCATACGGCTTAACGGAGCCAGCATCTGGATCGGATGCTGGTGGAATGAAGACAATCGCAAAGAGAGATGGCGACCATTATATTTTAAATGGATCAAAAATTTTCATTACAAATGGCGGTATTGCTGATATTTATGTTGTTTTTGCGCTAACTGATCCTGAATCGAAGCAGCGCGGTACGAGTGCATTTATTGTAGAAAGTGATACACCGGGATTTTCAGTTGGGAAGAAGGAGAGCAAGCTAGGGATTCGCTCTTCACCAACGACTGAAATTATGTTTGAAGATTGCCGTATTCCGGTAGAGAATCTACTTGGAGAAGAGGGGCAAGGATTTAAAGTTGCGATGCAAACATTAGATGGAGGTCGTAACGGTATTGCGGCGCAAGCTGTTGGTATTGCACAAGGGGCTTTAGATGCTTCTGTAGAATATGCAAGGGAGCGCCATCAATTTGGAAAACCAATTGCGGCGCAGCAAGGGATTGGCTTTAAACTTGCGGATATGGCAACAGATGTAGAAGCGGCACGCCTTTTGACATATCAAGCGGCTTGGCTTGAATCAGAAGGGCTTCCGTATGGAAAAGAATCAGCGATGTCAAAAGTATTTGCAGGGGATACAGCGATGAAGGTGACGACTGAAGCGGTGCAAGTATTTGGCGGTTACGGTTATACGAAAGATTATCCAGTAGAGCGTTATATGCGAGATGCAAAGATTACACAAATATATGAAGGAACACAAGAGATTCAGAGGCTTGTAATTTCTCGTATGTTAACGAAGTAGGAACGAAAGCGTAGGTATTCTCCTACGCTTTTTCCTTCCAAAAAATAATAGAGAGAGGTGAAGGGAATGGTTAAACATAATGTACATGCATCGGTGAAAGATGAAAAATTAGTTGCGTTAAGACGTGAACAAATGATTAAAGGTGCGGTGCAACTGTTTAAACAAAAAGGATTTCCGCGTACAACAACGAGAGAGATTGCAAAAGCGGCTGGATTTAGTATAGGGACACTTTATGAGTACATTCGTACAAAAGATGATGTTTTGTATTTAGTTTGTGATAGTATATATGAACATGTAAAAGAACGATTAGAGGAAGTAGTGTGTACAGAAAAAGGGAGTATAGAAAGTTTAAAGGTAGCGATAACGAATTACTTTAAAGTGATGGACGAATTACAAGAAGAAGTATTAATTATGTATCAAGAAGTACGTTTTTTACCGAAAGAATCTCTCCCATATGTATTAGAAAAAGAGTTTCAAATGGTAGGAATGTTTGAGGATATTTTAGAACAGTGTACGGAAAATGGAACATTTATATTAAATAAAAAAGAAATACAGCTTCTTGCACATAATATTTTTATACAAGGACAAATGTGGGGGTTTAGACGTTGGGCACTGCAAAAACTGTATACGCTCGAAGAATATACAGAAATGCAAATTAGGTATGTGTTGCAAGGTGCCCATATGCTTCCGAAATAAGGAACAGACAAATTATTAATTTTATTACCATATAAAAGTTTCCCGTTTTTTTTGTAGCATATTTGTGCGACTTTTGTTTATAATGAATAGTATGGATTTTTTTAGGCAGACCGTTATATATAAGGTTATATTTGATGAAAGGAAGTGCCGCATAAGTGAATTTTAAGCAATATTCACCAGAAGAGCTAAAAGAATGTTCAATGATTGAAGTTGTACATAGCGTTTTAGGGGATAAAAGACAAGCAACGACATTCAACGAGTTGGTTCAAGAAATCGCTCAAGTGCTGGGACTATCTCAAGAGCAAGTTAATGCGAAACTCGCACAATTTTATACAGACTTAAACATCGATGGACGTTTCATTAATTTAGGAGAAAACCGTTGGGGACTACGCAGCTGGTACCCATATGAGCAAATTGATGAAGAAATCTTACCGCAGCCAAAACCGAAGAAGAAACGTAAAGTTGAAGAAGACGGTTTTGACGACTACATTGAAGAAGATGAAGATGACTTTGACGATGCAGAAGGAAATGCAGACGAAGAAGATGATGTAGAAGATTTGGACAAGGTTCTTGAAGATGAAGACGGAGATGACGACGATCTTGATGATTTAGAAGAGGATGAAGACGACGACTTCGCTGAAGAAGAACTTGAGTATGATGAAACTGAAGAAGAAGAGGAAGAACTGTAGTTCTTGACTTTTCATTATCGTCCATGTAGAATCATTTTTGGGCTCTTTAAAAAAGGACGATAATACTTTTAAAGTGTAAATATAAAAGAAAATTGCTCCCTACTTATTACTTTATGTGATGAGGGGAGCAATTTTCTTTTTTGTTTTTTGTTTAGAAAATAAAAAGAGTCTAACAATAAGATGGATACAGTGTTATCTACATACGTTGCGCTTTGCAACGGTGATTATATAACAGCAAAATAGAAGGGAGCTTTTTCATGACTAAGTATATTTTTGTAACAGGCGGTGTAGTATCGTCTTTAGGGAAAGGTATTACAGCAGCATCTCTTGGAAGACTTTTAAAAAATCGTGGTTTAAATGTAACGATTCAAAAGTTTGATCCATACATTAACGTAGACCCAGGGACTATGAGCCCATACCAACACGGTGAGGTATTCGTAACAGATGATGGCGCAGAAACTGACTTAGACCTTGGTCACTATGAGCGTTTTATCGACATTAACTTAAACAAATACAGCAACGTAACAACAGGTAAAATTTACTCTTCAGTTCTTCAAAAAGAGCGTCGCGGTGAATATCTAGGAGGAACAGTTCAAGTTATTCCTCACATTACTAACGAAATTAAAGAGCGCGTATATCGTTCTGGCCGTGAAACAAATGCGGATGTTGTTATTACAGAAATCGGTGGAACTGTTGGTGATATCGAGTCTCTACCATTCTTAGAAGCAATCCGTCAAATTAAGAGCGACATCGGTCGTGACAATGTAATGTACATTCACTGTACGTTAATCCCGTACTTAAAAGCAGCGGGTGAAATGAAAACAAAACCAACGCAACATAGCGTTAAAGAACTTCGTAGCTTAGGTATTCAACCAAACATTATCGTTGTTCGTACAGAACTTCCTGTTTCTCAAGATATGAAAGACAAGCTTGCATTATTCTGTGACATCGATACAAAAGCAGTTATCGAAGCTCGCGATGCAGATACTTTATATGCGGTTCCATTATCTCTTCAAGAACAAAACATGGACCAAATCGTTTGTGACCACTTAAAATTAGACAATCCAGCTGCAGATATGACAGAGTGGACTGCGCTAGTTGATAAAGTACGTAACCTTTCTAAGAAAACAAAAATCGCTCTTGTTGGTAAATATGTAGAACTTCAAGATGCATATATTTCTGTTGTAGAAGCACTTCGTCATGCTGGTTACTCATTCGACACAGATGTAGAAGTAAAATGGGTAAATGCTGAGCACGTAACAGCAGAAAATGTACAAGAATTAGTAGGAGACACAGATGGTATCCTTGTACCAGGTGGCTTCGGCGATCGTGGTGTAGAAGGTAAAATCGTTGCGATTCAATATGCTCGTGAAAACAAAGTTCCATTTTTAGGAATTTGCTTAGGTATGCAACTTGCATCAATCGAATTCGCACGTAATGTATTAGGTTTAGAAGGTGCTAACTCTTCTGAAATCAACCCTGATACGCCATATGCAATCATTGACTTATTACCAGAACAAAAAGATGTAGAGGACCTAGGTGGTACACTTCGTCTTGGTCTATACCCATGTAAGCTTGCTGAAGAAACAAATGCTTACAATGCTTATAATGAGCCGGTTGTATATGAGCGTCATCGTCATCGTTATGAGTTCAACAACCAGTTCCGTCCGGATATGGAAAAAGAAGGATTCGTATTCTCTGGTACAAGCCCAGACGGCCGTCTAGTTGAAATCATTGAATTAAAAGACCACCCTTGGTTCGTGGCAGCACAGTTCCACCCAGAACTTGTTTCTCGTCCAAACCGTCCACAACCATTGTTCCATGACTTCGTAAGAGCTTCTATTACGAATAAAGAGAGCAAGTAATAAAAAAAGCGCCGCCACTTTAAAGTGACGGCGCTTTTTTTAATATTCGTTTAACATTTCATCGATTGTAAATTTGATTCCGTGATAAGCAAATAAAGCTACTATTAAGCTTGGGAACCCGTAGCGATTACCTTCATCGTCTGGAATAAGACCTTTTAACAGTTTTGTATCAATATGTACGTCTGTATATTGTTCCAGTGATTCCGTACCTTCTTGAAGAGCAGAAATGCCGACAATAGAGTGTCCCTCTTCTTGTAGTTTTTTTGCAATTTCTACAACCGCTTCATCTGTTGAAAAACGGCTAATAAGAAGTACACGATCCGCAGAGGTTACTTCTGCTTCTTTACCATTTTCAAATAAGCGTTTTGCTTGCTTCATTGGTTCAGCACCGAATAGTGCTTCGGCAACAACGCCCTCCATTTCATTTGTACCATATAAATAAATGAAACCATCGCCAACTAGTGCTTGAGCAAGTAAACGAGCACTATCTTCTATATTCATTTCCTCTTTTTGAGAAACTCTGGAGAAATAACCACTTAATTGAGTTGAAAAAATTTTTAACATAATGTTACTCCCTTCGTACGTGTTTGCCGGCTTTCATTATAGTTTATTTTTTTAGAAAGGTGAAATCGTAGGGTAGCATAACAAAATAGGAAACGGTAAAATAAGAAAGAATAGGAAGGAATTTGCCAAAGAATAGCGAAAATAAATCGTTAAGATATAAGAAGCTTTAAATCTTGTACTTACACAGAAAGGTTGGGAATTATGGAAGGTAAAATTTTAATTGTTGATGATCAATATGGGATTCGTGTGTTATTACATGAAGTGTTCCAAAAAGAAGGTTATCAGACATTCCAAGCAGCGAATGGATTTCAAGCTTTAGATATCGTGAAAAAAGATAATCCAGATTTAGTAGTGTTAGATATGAAAATTCCAGGCATGGATGGTATAGAGATTTTAAAGCATGTAAAAGAAATTGATGAGAGTATTAAAGTCATTTTAATGACTGCTTATGGAGAGCTTGATATGATCCAAGAAGCAAAAGATTTAGGAGCTTTAATGCATTTTGCTAAACCATTTGATATTGATGAAATTCGTCAAGCTGTGAGAAATGAGCTCGCTGTAGAGGCGTAAAAATGAATTTTTTATAAAAAATATGGAAAAAAGCGTTTACATGGACTATTGTGCAGGTGAATACGGTTGAGTTTTTGAGTACAAGTTGTTATCCTATTGAGTGTAGAAAAAAGTCCGGTATGTAGATATACATATTTTACCTTATTCTGGTCATACTACCAGCGATAAGAACTTATCGGATACAAAAAACGTTTTTTAGGAGGATTCACCATGCCTTTAGTTTCTATGAAAGAAATGCTAAACAAAGCACTAGAAGGAAAATACGCAGTTGGTCAATTCAACATGAACAACTTAGAGTGGACTCAAGCTATCTTAGCTGCTGCGGAAGAAGAAAAATCTCCTGTAATCCTAGGTGTATCTGAGGGTGCAGCTCGTCATATGACTGGTTTCAAAACAGTTGTAGCTATGGTTAAAGCTTTAATCGAAGAAATGAACATCACTGTTCCTGTAGCGATTCACCTTGACCATGGTTCAAGCTTCGAAAAATGTAAAGAAGCAATCGATGCAGGTTTCACATCTGTAATGATCGACGCTTCTCACCACCCATTCGAAGAAAACGTTGAAACTACTAAACAAGTAGTAGAATACGCACACGCTCGTAACGTATCTGTTGAAGCTGAGCTTGGAACAGTTGGCGGACAAGAAGACGACGTAATCGCTGAAGGCGTAATTTACGCTGACCCAGCAGAGTGTAAGCACCTTGTTGAAGCAACAGGTATCGATTGCCTAGCTCCAGCTTTAGGTTCTGTACACGGTCCTTACAAAGGTGAGCCTAACTTAGGATTCGCTGAAATGGAACAAGTTCGTGACTTCACTGGCGTACCTTTAGTATTACACGGTGGTACTGGTATCCCAACTGCTGATATCGTAAAAGCTATCTCTTTAGGTACTTCAAAAATCAACGTAAACACTGAGAACCAAATCGAGTTTACAAAAGCTGTTCGTGAAGTATTAAACAAAGACCAAGAAGTTTACGATCCTCGTAAATTTATTGGACCTGGCCGCGACGCTATTAAAGCAACTGTTGCTGGTAAAATGCGTGAGTTCGGTTCTAACGGTAAAGCGTAAGAATAAAATTCCGTTTTGGAAACCGTCTAGTCTTTTAGACGGTTTCCTTTCGTTGTATAATGAAAGCGTGAACAAGTCGAAAGATTTTATCATTTTTGGTTTTTAAATAGAAAATAATGTGCATAGTCCTATTAATAAATGTGATAACGTATCTAAATTGATAAAGTAAATTCGATGAATAGTTGATCTTTATCTATTCGTGCTACAGGGGAAATAGAGATAATGGTTTCCTATTTATTGAGTTTTGGGATGGAAAGAGTAATTGAGATTCTTAAGGGGAGCTTTCTATAAAAAGATAGAAAGTAAATACATTCACAAGAAGGGAGCTCAATATGGAAAAATTGCTAATTGAAGGCGGAAGAGCTTTAAATGGAACAATTCGAGTAAGCGGTGCAAAGAACAGTGCTGTTGCATTAATTCCAGCGACAATTTTAGCAGATACTCCAGTAACTATTGGTGGTGTCCCTAATATTTCGGACGTGAAAATGTTAGGCGACTTACTAGAGGAAATTGGAGGGAAAGTAACTTATGGACAGGAGGAAGAGATGGTAGTCGATCCTTCTAACATGGTTGCAATGCCTTTGCCAAATGGAAAAGTGAAAAAATTGCGCGCTTCTTATTATTTAATGGGTGCGATGCTTGGCCGTTTTAAAAAAGCTGTTATTGGGCTTCCGGGTGGATGTCACTTAGGACCGAGGCCGATTGACCAGCATATTAAAGGGTTTGAAGCGCTAGGTGCACATGTTACAAATGAACAAGGTGCCATCTATTTAAGAGCAGATGAACTACATGGAGCACGTATTTATTTAGATGTTGTTAGTGTGGGGGCTACGATTAATATTATGCTAGCAGCTGTACGAGCAAAAGGTAGAACTGTTATTGAAAATGCAGCGAAAGAGCCCGAGATTATTGATGTAGCTACATTGTTAACAAGTATGGGAGCACGTATTAAAGGTGCTGGTACAGATGTAATCCGAATAGATGGTGTGGACTCTTTACATGGTTGTCACCATACTATCATCCCAGATCGTATTGAAGCTGGTACGTATATGATTCTAGGAGCTGCATCAGGAGGAGAAGTAACGGTTGATAACGTTATTCCTCAGCATTTAGAATCAGTTACTGCTAAGCTAAGAGAAGCTGGTGTTCAAGTTGAAACGAATGATGATCAAATTACAGTGAACGGTAATAGAAAGTTAAAAGTAGTTGATATCAAAACGCTTGTATATCCAGGTTTTCCAACAGATTTACAACAGCCTTTTACGACGCTTTTAACAAAAGCACACGGGACGGGAGTTGTAACAGATACAATTTACGGTGCCCGTTTCAAACACATTGATGAATTACGTCGTATGAATGCTCAAATTAAAGTAGAAGGTCGTTCGGCAATTGTAACTGGTCCTGTGTTACTGCAAGGTGCAAAAGTGAAGGCGAGTGATTTACGAGCGGGAGCGGCACTTGTTATTGCAGGGTTAATGGCAGATGGAATTACAGAAGTAACAGGACTTGAGCATATTGATCGAGGTTATGAGAATATAGTGGACAAGCTTAAAGGGCTTGGAGCAAACATTTGGCGAGAACAAATGACAAAACAAGAAATTGAAGAGATGAAGAACGCATAAGTGATACTTCCGTAAGGGGGAAGCGAAGCATCACTACTTGCGGAAGTACACTTTATAGAAAAACACGGTTCACAAAATACGGCAGAAATATAAAGACTTAAAGGAGAGGGATTATTGTGGAAAGAAGTTTATCTATGGAGTTAGTACGTGTAACAGAGGCTGCAGCATTATCATCAGCGCGTTGGATGGGGCGCGGGAAAAAGGATGAAGCAGACGGTGCAGCAACATCAGCTATGCGTGATGTATTTGATACAATTCCGATGAAAGGTACAGTCGTAATTGGTGAAGGTGAGATGGATGAAGCACCAATGCTATATATCGGAGAGAAATTAGGTACAGGATATGGACCACGTGTAGACGTTGCAGTTGATCCTTTAGAAGGGACAAACATCGTAGCAGCTGGTGGCTGGAATGCTCTTGCTGTTATTGCAATTGCAGACCACGGTAATTTGTTACATGCTCCTGACATGTACATGGATAAAATCGCGGTTGGCCCAGAAGCAGTTGGGGCAGTCGACATTGATGCGCCTATTATTGATAACTTACGTGCAGTTGCGAAAGCGAAAAATAAAGACATTGAAGATGTTGTAGCAACAGTTTTAAACCGTCCACGTCACCAAGCAATTATCGAAGAAATTCGTAAGGCTGGTGCTCGTATTAAATTAATTAATGATGGAGATGTAGCTGGAGCAATTAATACAGCGTTTGACCGTACAGGTGTAGATATTCTATTTGGATCTGGTGGAGCACCTGAAGGTGTATTAGCAGCAGTTGCTTTAAAATGTTTAGGTGGAGAAATTCACGGAAAACTATTGCCACAAAACGAAGCTGAATTAGCACGTTGTAAAAAAATGGGCATAGAAGACATTAATCGTATCCTTCGTATGGAGGACTTAGTAAAAGGTGACGATGCAATCTTTGCAGCAACAGGTGTAACAGATGGTGAACTATTACGTGGTGTTCAATTTAAAGGTAGCGTAGGAACAACACAATCTCTTGTTATGCGTGCAAAATCAGGTACAGTTCGCTTTGTAGATGGTCGTCATAGCTTAAATAAAAAACCGAACTTGGTTATTAAGTAAAAAGCGTAAGCGGCTCGTTCAGAAAGGTTAAAATGGTCGATCTTTTTAACTATCGGAGCCGGAACTAAATTAAATAAGAAGCGAAGACAAATTTTCTTGTCTTCGCTTCTTGTATTTGTGTTCCAACGTATTGATTAAAACTAGATAAAAGGGTTACAATAGTGAATATTACCCTACTTGAACTTATTGCCTTTCATTATTGATTATTTGCCTTCCGTATTTTTTCCCTTTACCCATGAAAAAAGAGAATAACGTTAAAGTGTGGTGTCTGAATGAATTTGTCAATTGCAGCATTAGAAAACATGAAATTAAAAGAGTTATACGAGCTTGCGAAAGAATTTAAGATTTCGTATTATAGCAAGTTAACGAAAAAAGAGTTAATCTTTTCTATTTTGAAAGCTCGAGCAGAAAAAGAAGGTTTCTTTTTCATGGAAGGCGTATTAGAAATTATTCAATCAGAAGGATTTGGATTCCTACGTCCTATCAACTATTCTCCAAGCTCAGAAGATATTTATATCTCAGCTTCGCAAATTCGTCGTTTCGATTTACGTAATGGAGACAAAGTTTCTGGTAAAGTACGACCTCCGAAAGAAAATGAACGCTATTTTGGGTTATTACAAGTTGAAGCTGTAAACGGAGATGATCCAGATTCAGCAAAAGAGCGTGTGCATTTCCCTGCATTAACACCATTATACCCAGATCGCCAAATGAAATTGGAAACGGAACCGAAAAAGTTACCGACACGTATCATGGATTTAATCGCACCAGTTGGATTTGGACAACGTGGTTTAATTGTTGCGCCTCCAAAGGCTGGTAAAACAAGTCTATTAAAAGAAATTGCACACAGTGTTACAACAAATCATCCAGAAGCAGAATTAATTGTGCTTTTAATTGATGAGCGTCCAGAGGAAGTAACAGACATTGAACGTTCTGTTAAGGGCGACGTTGTAAGTTCTACTTTTGATGAAGTACCAGAAAATCATATTAAAGTAGCTGAACTTGTGTTAGAACGTGCAATGCGTCTTGTAGAGCACAAAAAAGATGTTATCATTTTAATGGATAGTATTACCCGTTTAGCGCGAGCTTACAACCTCGTTATTCCGCCAAGTGGTAGAACATTATCGGGTGGTATCGACCCAGCGGCTTTCCATAGACCGAAGCGTTTCTTTGGAGCGGCACGTAATATTGAAGAAGGCGGTAGCTTAACGATTTTAGCAACAGCCCTTGTTGATACAGGATCTCGTATGGACGATGTTATTTACGAGGAATTTAAAGGAACTGGAAATATGGAACTTCACTTAGATCGTTCGTTAGCTGAACGTCGTATCTTCCCAGCGATTGATATTCGTCGTTCTGGTACACGTAAAGAAGATCTATTAATTCCAAAAGAGCATTTAGACAAGTTATGGGGCATTCGTAAAACAATGCGTGATACACCAGACTTTGTTGAAAGTTTCTTACGTAAGCTTCGTCAAACGAAGACAAACGAAGAATTTTTACAAAACATTGTTGCAGACTCGAAAAGATATGTAACAACTAAGTAAAGGGAAAAGATTGGGACTCGCTTATTTTATAGTAAGCGAGTTTTTTATGCCTTTTAGGTGATATTAAAGAGAGAAATAAGTGGGAGAACCTTAGCTGGTCAGAGCAGAACGAACCGCCTCCACTTTAAGGTGATATCTAGCTCCAGCGGCTAGAATGGTCGGTGGCTTCGCGTCTTCCTACGAGGTAAAAAGCACCTCTACATCAGAAGCTCCATCCCCCTCCCATTCTGAACGAGCCGCTTCTGCTTTTAAATTGTATCTAGTTCCGACGGCTAGCTCTTCGTGTCTAAGAACCTCCCGCCCGAAAGGTAAAAAGCACCTTTTGTGTGAGAGAACCTTAGCCAGTCAGAGCTAAACGAGCCGTCTACACTTTTAATTTCAAAAGACAAAAACAGGTAGTTGCAAAATGAAGTTAGCCTTGTTATAATTTCATCATATGTGTTTCATCAATATAGTTGTGTATGCAGCTGAAGATGAAAAACTCTGTTTCGAAAATGATTCAGGGCGGAAGGAGATGAAAAGAATGAAAGCAGGAATTCACCCAGATTACAAGAAAGTTGTATTCATGGACACAAACACAGGCTTCAAATTCTTAAGCGGGTCTACTAAAGGCTCTAGCGAAACTGTTGAGTGGGAAGATGGTAACACTTATCCATTACTAAAAGTTGAGATCAGTTCTGATTCTCACCCATTCTACACTGGACGTCAGAAGTTTGCTACTGCAGACGGACGCGTTGATCGCTTCAATAAGAAATACGGTATCAAGTAATAAAAACATAAAACAGGCAAGTGTATGTATTCGCTTGTCTGTTTTTTTTGTGAAAATATTATACCTTTACCCTACTTTTAACTAAAAAGTAGATGAAAGGAGAGCTTCATGTACTTAATAAATCAAAATGGCTGGATTGAAGTGATTTGCGGTAGTATGTTTTCTGGTAAATCAGAAGAGTTAATCCGCCGTGTGCGCCGTACGCAATTTGCGAAACAACATGCAATTGTATTTAAACCATGTATTGATAATCGCTATAGTGAAGAAGACGTTGTATCACATAACGGATTAAAGGTAAAAGCAGTTCCTGTTTCAGCTTCAAAAGATATATTTGAACATATCACTGAAGATATGGATGTAATTGCAATCGATGAGGTACAATTCTTTGATGGGGACATTGTGGAAGTGGTGCAAGTATTGGCAAATCGTGGCTATCGTGTCATTGTAGCTGGTTTAGACCAAGATTTCCGTGGTCTACCATTTGGACAAGTTCCTCAGCTGATGGCGATTGCTGAACATGTAACAAAGCTACAAGCAGTATGTTCTGCATGTGGATCTCCGGCAAGTCGTACACAACGATTAATTGATGGAGAACCAGCGGCATTTGATGATCCGATTATTTTAGTTGGGGCTTCAGAATCGTATGAGCCACGCTGTCGTCATTGTCATGCAGTTCCTACAAACAAAGATAAGTAAAACTCGCTGCGCAAGGCGGGTTTTTTTCAGAATAGAGAGTGTGGTTGGTGTGAGCCGCTTACACTTTTAAATATAATTTGCGTTTTTTTGAGTAAGTACCATATACTATTTGTATTAGATACTAGGATGTAGAGGTGAATGATGTGTTAGATCGTTTGCAAGCTGTAGAAAATCGTTATGAGAAGTTAAATGAATTGTTAAGTGACCCAGCGGTTATTAGCGATACAAATAAGCTTCGTGAATATTCAAAGGAACAGTCTGATATACAGGAAACGGTAGAGGTGTATCGTGAGTATAAGGATGTTCGTGAGCAATTAAAAGATGCGAAAGCAATGTTAGAAGAGAAGTTAGACGCAGAAATGCGTGACATGGTAAAAGAAGAGGTTTCTGAGTTAGAATCACAAGAAAAAACGTTATCAGAACGTCTGAAAATTTTACTAGTTCCAAAGGACCCTAATGATGATAAGAACGTTATCGTTGAGGTTCGTGGGGCTGCTGGTGGCGACGAGGCCGCTTTATTTGCTGGTGACTTATACCGTATGTATAGCCGTTACGCTGAGGTACAGGGCTGGAAAACGGAGATTATCGAGGCTAGCTATACAGAGTTAGGTGGATATAAAGAGATTATCTTTATGATTAACGGTAAAGGTGCTTTCGCGAAGCTGAAATTCGAGAATGGTGCTCACCGTGTACAACGTGTTCCTGAAACGGAATCTGGTGGACGTATTCATACATCTACAGCAACTGTAGCTGTATTACCAGAGGCAGAAGAAGTAGAAATCGACATTCACGAGAAAGATGTTCGTGTTGATACATTCGCTTCTAGTGGTCCTGGTGGACAAAGTGTTAATACAACGATGTCAGCGGTACGTTTAACGCATTTACCGACTGGTGTAGTTGTATCTTGTCAGGATGAGAAATCACAAATTAAGAATAAAGAAAAAGCGATGAAAGTATTACGCGCACGTGTTTATGATAAGTTTAGACAAGAAGCACAAGCTGAATATGATCAAAACCGTAAACAAGCTGTTGGTACGGGTGATCGTTCAGAGCGTATTCGTACGTATAACTTCCCGCAAAACCGTGTTACAGACCATCGAATCGGTTTAACGATTCAAAAGCTAGATCAAATCTTACAAGGTAAGTTAGATGATTTCATCAATGCCTTAGTGATGGAAGATCAGGCTCAAAGGATGGAGGCAGCTGAGTAATGCGTGTCTATGAAGCCCTGAAATGGGCTTCTTCTTTTTTACAGGAAAATGGACGAGATGAAAATGCGGGAGAAATTGTCCTTTGTCATGTATTAAAGATGAACAGAACAGGATTACTTATGAATATGCGCGAAGGAATAAATGAGGAACAAGAGGCAAGCTTTACGGAGTTTATCCACAAGCATGTAGAAGGTATTCCTATTCAATATATGATTGGTTATGAAATGTTTTATGGCCGATCGTTCTTTGTGAATGAAGAAGTATTAATACCAAGACCAGAAACAGAAGAGCTTATAGTAGGAGTATTAGAAAGAATTGAGCGCCATTTTGGCGACAAGGAACTACATGTAGCAGATATAGGCACAGGTAGTGGAGCGATTTCTATTACGCTTGCTTTAGAAAATAAAAATCTCCACGTGTATACAGTAGATATTGCACAAGAGTCGATTGAAGTTGCAAAAGAAAATGCAAAAGCTTTAGGTGCAGAAGTAACGTTCTATCACGGTGATTTATTGTCACCATTTGATAAAACGGGTCAAAAGCTAGATGTTGTTGTTTCAAATCCTCCATATATACCGGAAGAGGATTGGCGTGGTCTTTCTCCTGTTGTGAAAGAGCATGAGCCGAAGAGAGCACTTGTTGGTGGAGAAGACGGATTAGATTTTTATCGCCGTTTTATGGAAGAATTGCCGAATGTGTTGCAGGAGAAAGCAATTGTAGCGTTTGAAATTGGAGTAGGACAAGGTGAGGATGTAAAAAGATTGTTACAACAAGCTTTTCCACATGCCCATGTCGAGGTTGTTTTTGATATTAACGGAAAAGACCGTATGGTATTTGCAGAGATGGAGTAAGGTTCACACCTTACTCTATTTTTTTATGGGAAAATTCATATAGATTCTGAATTTAATAGTTTAGAAATATGAAAGTCTGTCCACACTGTTTGTAGAAGGGACGGTGGAGGAAATGAAAAAACAAGTTATTGCTTATCTTCTTATATTATTAATTGGTGCACAGTTACTTGTGCAGTTTGGATATATGAAAGCTGATGCGAAAGGGCCTTCAGTTATTCCGAAAGAGGCCGTTCGATTGCGAATTTTAGCAAATAGTGATTCAGATAAAGACCAGGCATTAAAGCGTAAAGTGCGTGATGAAGTAAAAGCACAAATTGATGGATGGGTAGCGGATTTAACTTCATTTGAAGAGGCACGCAAAGTAATTCAAAGTCATATTCCAGAAATCGAGAAAACGGTGGAAAATACGTTAAAAAGAGAAGGAAGTAAAGAATCATTTCAAGTGAAATTTAGTAAGAATGTAAAGTTTCCTACAAAGGTATATGGGAATTTTATTTATCCAGCAGGAGAATATGAAGCAGTATTGATCACAATTGGAGAAGGTGAAGGGGCGAACTGGTGGTGTGTATTATTTCCACCAATGTGTTTCTTAGATTTTTCGAGTGGGACAGCTGTAAGAAAAGAAGAGCACGTTGTGAAGGCGGAATCTCCTGAAGAGGAGCAGGTGAAACAACTAGATGAGGAAGTAGTAAATGCAGAAGAGAAGAAAGTGGATAAGGTAAAAGAAACGAAAGTTATAAAGCAGGAAGTGGTAAAAAAAGTAACATCTTCTGAAAAGAAAGTAGTAAAAAATGAAACAAAAGTTGAAGAGCAGCCTGTAAGTAAAGAAGAAACAAAAACTGTGGAAAAAGTGGAGAAACCTGTGGAGAAAAAACAAGAAAAGCAAAATGAGTATGTAAAAGTAGAAGAGGAAGAAGAAAAACCAGAAGTTAAATTGTTTATTGTAGAAGCTTTTACATCTTTATTCTCTAAATAGTACTATTGATAAATCCCTCCTCATATATAAAAATGAGGAGGGATTTATTATGAAGAAAGTGTATTTTGCTACGAAAGCAGATGTGGAAAGATTACATTCTTTTTTCGGACAAGCTAATAAAAAAGATGATAAAATAAATGAGTTGTACGCACAATTTATGATTTTGGAAGAGGCGGAAGAAATAAGAGCTGTAATTGGTTATGAACAAAGTGGGGAAGATGTACTTATTCGTTCTTGTTTATTCACACCTCATGTGGATAAACAGACTTTCTTATATTTTTTTGAAATGTTTTTGCAGTATATGAAAGAAAAAAGTGTTCAACAATTGTACTTACTAACAAATCATCCACAATCTGTACCGATCTTTCAGTTTTTTGACTTTTTTGCTATAGAAAAGGATGAGGTTCCAGAGGGAATTCAACAGCTAGAACATTTTTGTAAAAATATAAAAGAGCAGAATGCAATAATACTAAATTGTCAGCTATTCACAAAGTTATCCACGGATTAATTAGGTTTATCCACATTTTGTGGATAAACCTTGTTTGTCTTTTGGATAAATCTCATAGTAAACTAAAAATAGACAAGTATTTAAGGGTAGAAAAGGACGTGGAAAAAAATGCATACAAATATGTGGGTTGTGGATAATGTTGTGGAAAGAAAAAAATATTATCCACAGTTACAAGAAGCAGCAAAATTATTAAGAGAAAATGAGGCGGTTGCTTTCCCTACGGAAACAGTATATGGGTTAGGTGCAAACGCGATGGATGATGAAGCAATCGCGAAAATTTTCGAAGCGAAAGGAAGACCGAGTGATAATCCACTCATTGTCCACATAGGTACAAAATCTCAGTTAGATGGGATTGTGAAAGAAATTCCACCAGTTGCAGAGAAGTTAATGGCGCATTTTTGGCCAGGACCATTAACAATTATTTTGCCGAGAAAAGAAGGGATTTCAGAGAGGGTGACGGCGGGACTTAATACGGTTGGGGTAAGAATGCCTGATCATCCAGTTGCACTTGCTCTTATTGAAGAGGCGAATGTACCTGTTGCGGCACCAAGTGCGAATCGTTCAGGGCGTCCAAGTCCAACACTAGCTTCTCACGTATATGAAGATTTGAATGGGAAGATTGCAGGTATTGTTGATGGTGGTGCAACTGGAGTAGGCGTTGAATCAACAGTAATTGATTGTACAAGCACGGTTCCAACAATATTACGTCCAGGTGGGATTACGAAAGAACAATTAGAAGCGGTGATAGGTACCGTTTCTTTAGATCCAGCTTTAAAGGATGAGAAGGAAAAACCGAAATCACCTGGAATGAAATATACACATTATGCGCCGAAAGCACCACTTAGTATTGTTGAGGGCTCACGTGAGTTTATTCAGCATCTTGTGGATGAGAAAAAGGAAGAAGGATTTAAAGTAGGTGTATTAACGACGGAAGAGTATCAGCATGTATATAACGCAGATGTTATATTGTCTTGTGGTGTTCGAAGTGACTTAGCTAGCGTTGCGACTAAACTATATGATGTACTTAGAACATTTGATGCAAGTGAAGTGGATGTTATTTTTAGTGAGTCTTTCCCTAATGAAGGAATAGGAAATGCTATTATGAATCGTTTAACAAAAGCGGCAGGACATCATATTATTATTGAATGATAAGGTAAGGTTAGCAAACAGAATATTTCTCCTTGGATAAGCATATTGTGAAGTAGCACGTCCAAGGAGGGGCATGAATGACGTTTGAACAGCTAATACCTTTAATAATTATGGCATTCGCCTTAGGGATGGATGCGTTCTCGGTGAGTCTTGGTATGGGGATGATGCCCCTAAAGTTAAGACAAATCCTGTATATTGGTATGACGATAGGGATATTTCATATTATTATGCCGTTTATAGGGATGGTACTAGGTCGTTTTTTATCAGAGAAGTATGGAGAGATTGCACATTTTGCGGGTGCTATTTTATTAATCGGACTAGGTTTTTATATCGTATATTCGACCATTTTACAAAATGAAGAGACTAGAACTGCTCCTATTGGAATTAGCTTATTCGTATTTGCATTTGGCGTTAGTATAGATAGTTTCTCAGTAGGGCTTAGTCTTGGTATTTATGGGGCACAAACAATCATTACGATATTACTTTTTGGATTTGTTAGCATGTTATTAGCATGGATTGGTCTATTAATTGGTAGACATGCGAAAGATATGCTCGGTACATATGGCGAGATAGTAGGTGGCATCATTTTGGTTGGATTTGGATTATATATCCTTTTTCCTATATAATTTTATGTAGGAGGGAATTATGAACAAGCTATTGGAATGGTATGTTAAGTTTTTAACCTTCTTTCCTCGATGGCTAAGAAGACTTATAATTTGGGGTATTATTTTGCAAATTTCGATGTTAGGTTGGATTAAGTTAATTCGTGAATGGTGAGATAGTTCCTTTCTGTGAATATTTTGTTTGTACTATATTTATTGCACTAAAAATTACAGATATAGAAAGGATGAGATGAATGACGAGATTGAAGCAAGTTTTTGGTATTATTATTAGTTTTTTTGTTTTTTGGTTTAGTATGCTCGGTGTACAAATGTTTGCTGAGTTTTTAGATATTGAGTCATTGAAATTTGTTGCGGGAAAGACTGAGGCGGCGCGTGCCTTTTACTCTCCGTACCCGTTTTTAATTGTTTTTCTTATTACACTGCTTTCCCTATACTTCTTCGTAATGAAGCTAGGGAAACCGAAAAAAGAAAAACTGCCTACTTTAGAGGAAAAGAAGGAAGAATTACAATGATAAAAAT
The DNA here is from genome assembly GCF_052044835.1 of Bacillus sp. 22475. Lineage (NCBI taxonomy): Bacteria > Bacillati > Bacillota > Bacilli > Caryophanales > Bacillaceae > Bacillus > Bacillus sp. 22475. The sequence continues at coordinate 238,928 of NZ_JBQENW010000005.1, forward strand.
CCCCTGCTAAAAAGCAGGGGATTTTTATGTTTGAGTGATGGCAGGATTCGATTCTGAGCGAGCCGCTTCCGCTTTTAGATATTATCCAGCTTCAGCGGCTAGAATCTCCGGTCATTTCGCTCTCTCGCATGAAGCAAAAAGCGCTTCAAGGTCGAGAGCTTGAAGTGCCCTGCGATTCTGAACGAGTCGCTTCCGCTTTTAAACTGGCCTAACTAATTCAAATTGTTCTCCTAATTTTGCATAGTTGTGTCCTGCTAGGCGGCTTATTGGTTTGAGTCCTTCTGCGTGAATGCGCCCTTTTTCATATAGATGTTCGGCAACGTGGAAACGAACGATGCGTCCAATTAGTAGATCACAAGCTGGTGAGTCTTCTGTTCCACCAAGTGGAATTGTACGTTCTAATACGCATTCCATTCGAATATTTGCTTCTTTTACACCTGGAACGGAGATGACTTCACTTTCAATTGGTGTTAGTTTTGCTAGTTCAATTTCACTTTCATTTGGCGGGAGATTAGCTGCTGTTTCATTAATTGCTGCTACATATGATTCGTCAGAAATATGTACGACAAATTCACCTTTTTCAATTGCGTTTCGGGAAGTGTCCTTTCTTTCTCCGGCTTTTCGTTGTACAGAAACGGAGATAAGTGGTGGATTAGCAGCGACAATATTGAAATAACTATAGGGTGCTCCGTTTAATACACCGTCTTTTGTTACAGAAGTAACGAATGCGACAGGGCGAGGGATGATACTTCCAGTAAGTAATTTGTAATTATCTTTTTCAGTTTGTTCATTTGGATTAATGGATAACATGCTTGTAATCCCCTTTCTAAATATGAATACTTATTGTTTGTTTACAAGATAACGATGAGAAAATCCTGCTGGAAATAATATTTTGTTTCATAAAAAGAACTTACTTCAATTGTAATGAAGTAAGTTCTTTTTCGAGAATCTCAAATTTGAGATAAAAATTAAAGTAAAACGTATGCGCCAGGTCCGATTAAAGCTACACCAACAGCGACAGCGATTAACATTAAGTTATATTCATATCCGTTTTGTGTTACCCAGTAACCATTTTTTCCGTGAACAGTGAAGATAGCCATTAACATTGTTCCAACGATAAATAATGAACCAACTACAATGAAAATACCTGATGCGAATAAGAAGCCACCTAGTAATTCAGTTGCGCCAGCCATAAATGCCATAAATACACCAGGACGTAAACCGATTGACTCCATCCAGCCACCTGTTCCTTTTAAACCGTAACCGCCGAACCAACCAAATAATTTTTGAGCGCCATGACCCATGAATGTAATTCCTATAATAAGACGAATAATAAGTAGACCGAAATCCATCATTTTTAAAAACCTCCTAAAAGTTATTAACTTACCTTACGTAAGTAATAATAAAATAGTTACTTACTTTAGTCAAGTGGATTTTGAAAAAAGTTTGAATTAAATTTTACAAATTAACAACAAAAAATAAAATGTAGTAAAGACCTCTAGACAAGTTGGGCAAAAAAAGAGAAAATATAAATAGAAGTTAACTTCTAATTGTTATTCAGACAATCAGAATTGACTGGAATTTTGTGAAGCGCTACAATAAGAGTCTATTAGTAATGACGTAATTTATTTCGAAAGCGTTTTTACAGTATAATATTCGAAGTATGAAGTCTTACATGTATCCCGAGCTTTACTAGGGATTGCCCTATAAACTTTTAGGTAAATTATAAGGAGGACTATCCTATGTTTAAAAAATTATTCGGTCTTGGTTCAAAAACAAATGAAGAAACAATCGTAGCTCCATTAACTGGAGCAGTGAAAAATATTGAAGAAGTACCAGATCCAGTATTCGCTGGTCGTATGATGGGTGACGGTGTTGCAATCGATCCTACTGAAGGTGTAGTTGTATCTCCAGTTGATGGTGAAATCGTACAATTATTCCACACAAAACATGCTATCGGAATTAAAGCGAAAAACGGCACAGAAATTTTAATCCACGTTGGATTAGAAACTGTAAAAATGGAAGGCGAAGGTTTCGAAGCTCACGTTTCTGAAGGCCAAGCTGTAAAAGCTGGAGATAAATTAATCTCATTCGACTTAGAATTAATCCGTGAAAAAGCGAAAAGCACAATTACTCCAATCGTTATTACAAACACAGATGCAGCTGAGTCTATTAAGACAACTGTAGGCGTAACAGCTACAAAAGGTTCAACAGAAGTAATGAAAGTTACAATGAAATAATTGCTGTATAAGAGGAATCCGTTTCGTATGAAATGGATTCCTTATTTTTGTTGCATATTCAGTAGGTATGTTAAAATACTCTGGGCACTTGGAAATAGGGTTTCACATATATGTGGATAAGGCGCATTTTTCTTAGAAAAAATATAAGAGAAATGCGCCTTTTGTATATTCACATTTCTTTTGTTCTATTCTAATGTAAGTTATGATGAGTGGTAAGAAATCGAATATAGGGGTGGGTTTGGATGAAACGAGTATTATTTATTTGTACTGGCAATACATGTCGTAGTCCAATGGCTGAGGCGTTGCTTCGTCATCACGGAGGAGATAGGTTTGAAGTACAATCTGCCGGTGTTTTCGCCTATCCTGGGAGCGATGCATCGGTACATGCGAAGGAAGCTTTAGCTGAAAAAGGGATTTCAATTGACCATACCGCGCAGCAAGTAAACGAAACTTTGCTTGATTGGGCTGATATTGTCGTAACGATGACAGAAAATCATAAACAAATTGTACTTGGGCATTATCCGAGTGTTGAAAAGAAATTGAATACGTTATATGGATTAACTGAAGGTATAGGCAAGGACATTTTAGATCCATTTGGAGGCTCGCTTTCTATTTATAAAGAAACGTTAGATGAGATGGAAAAACTTGTACAAACTTTACTGAAAAAACATTCAGTAGGTTGATGTTTCGTGTATAATACGATATTGGAGATCACTTCGTCCTATTGAGGTAGCGAGTGTGAAATGAAGATAATTGATTGAAACTTTGGAGGGGTAAAAATGAAAGTAGTAATAGCATCTGATCACGGCGGTATGAATATCCGCAAAGAACTTGTAAATTTATTAGAAGAGTTAAATATTGAATATGTTGATTTAGGTTGTGAATGTGAAGCTGGTTCTGTTGATTACCCTGACTTTGCGTTTCCAGCAGCTGAAATGGTAGCGAATGGTGAAGTGGATCGTGGTATTTTAGTTTGTGGGACAGGCATTGGTATGTCAATCGCAGCAAACAAAGTAAATGGTATCCGTTGTGCGTTAGTTCATGATACTTTCAGCGCGAAAGCAACGAGAGAGCATAATGACACTAACATGCTAGCAATGGGCGAGCGTGTAATTGGTGCTGGTCTAGCGCGTGATATCGCGAAAATCTGGTTAACAACTGACTATGAAGGTGGTCGTCACGAAAACCGCGTAGGAAAAATTAAAACATACGAAACAAAGTAATAGATTCTAACTATCAGTAGTGTGAAATATAATTTGGTGAACCAACCTGTGAAAGGAAGAGGCGTAATGACAGAAATCGTAAAGGTAAGAGAACAGCTACAAATGTCGCTTTCTGATTTCCAAGAACAAGCTTCATTACAAAGCGGTCAAATTTTTGTAGTGGGTTGTAGCACGAGCGAAGTGCTAGGCGAAAGAATTGGAACATCAGGAACGATGGAAGTAGCAGAGGCGATTTTTTCTGAGTTAAAACAATTTCAAGAGCAAACAGGTATTGAATTAGCGTTTCAATGTTGTGAGCATTTAAACCGTGCTTTAGTGGTTGAGAGAGAAGTAGCGATAAAATATCAATTTGAAATTGTAACAGTTACGCCTGTTAGATCAGCAGGTGGTGCATTGGGGACATATGCGTATCACAATTTGAAAGATCCGGTAGTAGTTGAGTTTATTAAAGCAGATGCAGGAATGGATATTGGTGATACGTTTATTGGTATGCATTTAAAACATGTAGCTGTTCCGGTTCGTACAAGTGTGAAGGCAATTGGAAGTGCACATGTAACGATGGCCAAAACACGTGGAAAACTAATAGGTGGAGCACGTGCTGTTTACGCGGTGGCGGAAGAGACTACCACTTGCAGTTAAAGATGAGAAATTAGGAAGTCATATAGTAGCTGTTTATCATAAGGTAAAAGGTATGTTGTCTGACTTTATAGTAGAAGAAAGAAAAGACCGATTTTCGGTCTTTTTTTTCTTTTATGATATAGAAAGTCATGTTAGAATGTAGTTGAAAACATGAAGGTTCGAAAGAATTACAACCTGAATTTTCGTTTTTTCTGAATAAATAAGAAAAAACTGTTGGGAATTGATGTAATTCGTTCAGAAAAGGGGGATTTTGGTGGATCATTTAAAACGTCAAGATGAAAAGGTATTTGCTGCAATTGAGGCAGAACTAGGAAGACAGCGTTCGAAGATTGAGTTAATTGCTTCGGAAAACTTCGTAAGTGAAGCAGTAATGGAGGCGCAAGGTTCTGTTTTAACGAATAAGTATGCTGAAGGATATCCTGGAAAACGTTATTATGGTGGCTGTGAACACGTAGACGTAGTAGAAGATATCGCACGTGATCGCGTGAAAGAAATTTTCGGCGCAGAGCACGTAAATGTTCAACCACACTCTGGTGCACAAGCGAACATGGCAGTATACTTCACGATTTTAGAGCAAGGCGATACAGTACTTGGTATGAATTTATCTCATGGTGGTCACTTAACACACGGAAGCCCTGTTAACTTCAGTGGAGTACAATATAATTTCGTAGAATATGGCGTGGATGCTGACTCTCACCGTATTAATTACGATGATGTATTAGCAAAAGCGAAAGAACATAAACCAAAATTAATCGTTGCAGGTGCAAGTGCATACCCTCGTGTTATCGATTTCAAGCGATTCCGTGAGATTGCAGATGAAGTGGGCGCTTATTTAATGGTTGATATGGCACATATCGCTGGTTTAGTAGCTGCTGGTTTACATCCAAATCCAGTACCACATGCACATTTCGTTACAACGACAACACATAAAACGTTACGTGGCCCGCGTGGTGGTATGATTTTATGTGAAGAGCAATTTGCAAAACAAATTGATAAATCAATCTTCCCTGGTATTCAAGGTGGTCCACTTATGCACGTAATCGCTGCAAAAGCTGTTGCGTTTGGTGAAGCACTTCAAGATGATTTCAAAACATATGCACAAAATATCATTAACAATGCGAACCGCTTAGCTGAAGGTCTTCAAAAAGAAGGACTTACACTTGTTTCTGGCGGAACAGACAATCACTTAATCTTGATTGATGTTCGTAACTTAGAAATCACAGGTAAAGTAGCAGAGCACGTATTAGATGAAGTTGGTATTACAGTGAACAAAAATACAATTCCATTTGAAACAGCAAGCCCATTTGTAACAAGTGGTGTACGTATCGGTACAGCAGCTGTAACATCTCGTGGTTTCGGTTTAGAAGAAATGGATGAAATTGCGTCACTTATTGCTTATACATTAAAAAATCATGAAAATGAAGCTGCATTAGAAGAAGTACGTAAGCGTGTAGAAGCGTTAACTAGCAAATTCCCAATGTATCCAAATCTATAATAGATTGAAGAAGACTGCCGAGACTTAATTGTTTTGGCGGTCTTTTTTGTGGACATATATTATTTTTAAAGTATGTATCCAAATCGTGAATAAATTTTGGCGATATAATGAAGGATACAGCTCCCATAATTGGTAAAGATACTAGATAGATTCATCGTAAAATCATGATTTTGCCAAATTTGCCCTTGAATATTAGTAGCGTTTTCTTTACAATCGTAAATAGTGTAAAAAAGCGTGCAAACGCATGAATATCATCTAAAGGAGAGATTCACATGGGAAAACTGTATGTATTTGATCACCCGTTAATTCAACATAAGATTACATATATTCGCGATAAGAATACAGGTACGAAAGATTTTCGTGAATTAGTGGACGAAGTAGCAAGCTTAATGGCTTTCGAAATTACTCGCGACCTTCCGCTTAAGGACATCGAAATTGAAACGCCTGTAAGCAAAGCGACAACAAAAGTGATCGCTGGTAAAAAACTTGGTTTAATTCCGATTTTACGTGCAGGTTTAGGAATGGTTGATGGAATTCTGAAATTAATTCCAGCAGCAAAAGTAGGACACGTTGGTTTATACCGTGACCCTAAAACATTGCAACCGGTAGAATACTATGTGAAACTTCCAACGGATGTAGAAGAGCGTGACTTTATCGTACTAGATCCGATGTTAGCAACAGGTGGTTCTGCGGCTGAAGCAATTAACTCTCTGAAAAAGCGCGGTGCGAAACAAATTAAATTAATGTGTATCGTTGCAGCTCCAGAAGGGGTAAAAGTAGTACAAGAAGAACATCCTGATGTTGATATTTATGTAGCAGCATTAGATGAGAAATTAAATGACCACGGATATGTAGTACCAGGTCTTGGTGATGCTGGTGACCGTTTATTCGGAACGAAGTAAGACAACTGACGAGCAGGGGAGATTCCCTTGCTCGTTTTTTTTGCTGTAAGCAAGTAGGGGAGGGGGAGGATAAATATACATCGTATATACAACATAAGTTGCATACACATCACATATAATATAGAAGTCTTACGTCTGAGGAACACTATATTATGGAAGGAAAGCGTTATATCTCGAAAATATAATAGTGACAAACTTGTGAACATTTCCTTCTATTATAAAGAGAAAACTGTTAGAAATTGCATATATGTAACCAGTATTTAGAAGGGGAACGTTTTCATTTTTGGGAGGAAATGCCTAATACTCAAATTTTTAGATTTTTTACGATTTCTCGTTGACACTGTTAATACCCTATTGTATGCTAACAACGGGGATAGATGGTAGGGCTTTCAGTGACAAAATTACATCTATTCCGTGACGAAAATGTAAACTTTTTGTTTTGTATAGGATTTATGCAAAAAAATGAGTTATTATTAACACATCGTGAATGAGGGTTACATATTGGAGGGATGAATCCTTGCAAAAAAACGATCGCAGCCATATAAAAGCATATGCTTTAATGTCAGGAATTCTTGCTCAGTTAGTCGGTTCTATACTTGTTGGAATCTTTGGTGGGCAGTGGATTGATAATAAGGTTGGAACGTTTCCATTGTTTCTTATTATAGGGTTATTACTCGGGTTAGGAACAGGGGTATACGCAATGATTCGACTCATTCGACATTACTATTCGGGAGAGCAATGATGATAGACGTACATGGACTTGTCCAAAGACAAAAGAAATATATGTACTACTTGCTTGCGCTTCTAGTGCTAGGATGGGGATTTACCTCTTACAAGGATGTATTTCTTGGGCTGATTATCGGAACGATTTTCAGTTTTCTTAGTTTGCGCATCATTGCACGTAGAACAGACAAGCTGTTAGATCGCGTAACAAATGGAGAAAACGTGAAGTTTAAGGCGACAGCTGTAAGTACATATTCAAGATTCGCCACGATTGGGTTATTAATTTTATTTGCAGCCAAATATCAAGAGTTAATTGCGATGTGGGGCTTAGGTGTAGGATTGCTGACAGGATACCTTGTCATGATCATAGATTTTCTTTATTTAGAGTATAAGAGCAGGGAAGAGAGGTGAATTACTAGTGGAACACGGTAAATTAGTTGAATTTCTAGGTTTAACGTTCGATTTGTCATCAGTTATGATGGTTACTGTAGCAGCAGTTATTGTTTTCTTAATCGCTGTTATCGGAACTCGCAGCTTAGCCCTTCGCCCAACCGGGATGCAAAACTTCATGGAATGGGTGTTTGACTTCGTGAAAGGGATTATCAATAGTACGATGGACTGGAAAACAGGTGGACGTTTCTTAACGCTTGGCGTTACGCTTATCATGTTTATCATCGTATCGAACTTCCTTGGTTTACCATTCATGTATTCAGCAACTGAAGCTGGCGAACATATTGCATGGTGGAGGTCACCAACGTCTGATCCAGCAGTTACATTAACATTAGCCGTGATGGTAGTTACCCTCACCCATTATTATGGAATTAAGATGAAGGGTACGAAAGAGTATGTTAAAGGTTATTTCCAACCTATGAAATTCTTATTCCCATTAAAGGTTATTGAGGAGTTTGCTAACACATTAACGTTAGGTCTTCGTTTATTCGGTAACATTTATGCAGGTGAGATCTTATTAGGATTACTTGCTAAGTTAGGCGGGGCATCATTCCTTGGAGCATTAGGTGCGCTTGTACCAATGTTAGCATGGATGGGATTCAGTGTATTCGTTGGATCAATCCAAGCATTTATTTTCGTTATGTTAACGATGGTTTATATGGCTCATAAAGTAAGTCATGACCATTAATATAATTTAAGTAAGAAAAAATTTATTTTTTTATAATACAAAGGAGGACAAATTAAATGAGTTTAGGTGTAATCGCAGCTGCAATTGCAATTGGTTTATCAGCATTAGGTGCAGGTATTGGTAACGGTCTTATCGTATCACGTACAATCGAAGGTGTTGCTCGTCAACCAGAATTAAAAGGCGCACTTCAAACAATTATGTTCATCGGGGTTGCTTTAGTTGAGGCACTTCCAATCATCGGTGTAGTTATTGCATTCATCGTAATGAACAAATAAGGGAGACTCCCCTTACATAGATGGCGAAGAGTGTTTTTCCGAACTTTCTTCGCCATTGCTTTATGAACGAAACGTATGTCTTTTTTTTTCATATGATCAATTTAGATATTTTGAAGGGAGTGAATCCTTGTGCCAACTTTATTATTAGGAGCTGCCATTCCATTTGGAACGATTGCTTATACATTGTTCATTTTCTTAATTCTATTAGTAATGCTACGCAAATTTGCGTGGGGTCCTTTAATGGGAATTATGAAAGAACGTGAAGAGCATGTTACTAATGAAATCGACGCTGCAGAAAGAAGTAACGCTGAAGCGAAGAAGTTAGTAGAAGAACAACGTGAAATGTTAAAACAATCGCGTGTTGAAGCACAAGAGTTAATCGAAAGAGCGAAAAAACAAGCTGTAGATCAAAAGGATGTTATTGTTGCTGCTGCGAAAGAAGAAGCAGAGTCAATTAAAGCATCTGCTGTACAAGAAATTCAACGCGAAAAAGAGCAAGCGATTGCTGCTTTACAAGAACAAGTCGCTTCTTTATCTGTTCAAATTGCTTCTAAAGTAATTGAAAAAGAATTAAAAGAAGAAGATCAAGTTAAGTTAATTCGCGATTATATTAAAGAAGTAGGAGAAGCGCGATGAGCAATGGGATTGTAGCAAAACGTTATGCTGTCGCTCTTTTTAAAATTGCAAAAGAAAAACACGTATTAGAAATGTTTGAAGAAGAATTACGCCTTGTACAAAACGTTTATGTAAAGAACGGAGAACTACATAGCTTTTTAACGCAACCGAACATTTCAAAAGAGCAGAAGAAAACGTTTCTTGCAAACGTATTCGGATCTGTTTCTGAATCAATTTTAAATACGTTATATATTTTAATTGATAACAAGCGTATTGATATCTTACCTGAAATTGCAGATGAATATGTTGTTCTTGCTAATGAAGAACGTAACGTAGCGGATGCAACTGTATATTCTATTCGTCTTCTATCTGAAGAAGAGAAGCTTAACATTGCAGAAGCATTTGCAAAGAGAACGGGAAAAGATGCAATTCGCGTGAAAAATGTTGTAGATGAAGATTTACTAGGCGGAATTAAAGTACGCATTGGAAATCGCATTTATGACGGAAGTTTACAAGGAAAATTAGCACGTATTCAGCGTGAATTAATGAAGAATAGATAGGGGTGAAGCACATGAGCATCAGAGCTGAAGAAATTAGCGCACTGATAAAGCAACAAATCGAGAACTATCAGTCTGAAATCGAAGTTAGTGATGTTGGTACAGTTATCCAAGTTGGTGACGGTATTGCGCGTGCTCATGGTCTTGATAACGTTATGGCTGGTGAGCTTGTAGAGTTCTCTAACGGCGTTATGGGACTAGCACAAAACTTAGAGGAAAACAACGTAGGTATTATCATTTTAGGACCTTACACAGAAATCCGTGAAGGTGACGAAGTTCGTCGTACTGGTCGCATCATGCAAGTACCAGTAGGAAAAGAACTAATTGGTCGTGTTGTAAACCCATTAGGTCAACCAGTTGATGGTTTAGGCCCAATCAATACAACAAACACTCGTCCAATCGAAAGTCCAGCACCAGGTGTAATGGATCGTAAATCTGTTCATGAGCCACTTCAAACAGGTATTAAAGCGATCGACGCTCTTGTACCAATTGGCCGTGGTCAACGTGAGTTAATCATCGGTGACCGTCAAACTGGTAAAACAGCAGTTGCACTTGATACAATCATTAACCAAAAAGATGAAGATATGATTTGTATCTATGTAGCTATCGGACAAAAAGAATCAACTGTACGTAATGTAGTAGAAACACTACGTAAGCACGGTGCATTAGAGTACACAATCGTTGTAACTGCATCTGCTTCTCAACCAGCTCCATTATTATACTTAGCTCCTTATGCTGGTGTAACAATGGGTGAAGAGTTCATGTACAATGGTAAACACGTATTAGTAGTATATGATGACTTATCAAAACAAGCAGCGGCTTACCGTGAGCTGTCATTACTATTACGTCGTCCTCCAGGTCGTGAAGCTTATCCAGGGGATGTATTCTACTTACATTCTCGCTTATTAGAGCGTGCAGCAAAATTAAGTGATGCAAGAGGCGGCGGTTCTTTAACTGCACTACCTTTCATCGAAACACAAGCAGGGGACGTATCAGCATACATCCCAACAAACGTAATTTCTATTACGGATGGACAAATTTTCTTACAATCTGACCTATTCTTCTCTGGCGTACGTCCAGCGATCGATGCGGGTACTTCTGTATCTCGTGTAGGTGGATCTGCTCAGATTAAAGCAATGAGTAAAGTATCAGGTACACTTCGTCTTGACCTTGCATCTTACCGTGAGTTAGAAGCGTTCGCTCAGTTCGGTTCTGACCTTGATAAAGCAACTCAAGCGAAATTAAACCGTGGTGCTCGTACTGTTGAGGTATTAAAACAAGGATTACACAAACCGTTACGTGTAGAGAAACAAGTTATCATTCTTTACGCTTTAACACGTGGATTCCTAGATGATATCCCAGTAGTAGATATCACTCGTTTCGAAGAAGAATTCCATGCTTGGTTAGATTCTAATGCGACTGACTTATTAGAAGAAATCCGCACAACTAAGAAACTTGCGGATGACGACAAATTTGCAGCAGCAATTAACGGATTTAAAAAAGTATTCGTAGCTTCTGAGTAATAAAAGCGGAAGCGGCTCGTCCTGAATGTGAGGGGGATGGAGCTTCTGACAAAGAGGCGGTCTTTGCCTCGTAGGAAGAAGTGAAGCCACCGAACATTCAAGCCGCTGGAGCTAGATAATAATATATATAGGCATCTCAATTTCTGAGATTGCTGACGGTTATGTAAAGGAAAAGAGTAGGTGCACCTATTCTTTTCCTTCAATCATGAGCAAGAATATCTTGCAACGTAGATTAGGAAGAGGATTCTTACTAATCGTGCCAACTTCCGGAAAAAAGGTGGTGAAAACCTGTGGCATCTTTACGCGATATAAAAGCGAAGATTACCTCGACAAAGAAAACGAGTCAAATTACGAAGGCGATGGAGATGGTATCTGCATCTAAGTTAAACCGTGCAGAGCAAAATGCTAAATCTTTCGTTCCGTATATGGAAAAGATTCAAGAAGTAGTAGCGAGCATTGCGCAAGGAAGTAAAGGAATTAATCATCCAATGCTAAATGCGCGTCCTGTAAAGCGTACAGGATACATCGTTATTACATCTGATCGCGGACTAGCAGGTGGTTATAACAGTAACGTATTACGTACAGTAAGTAACGTAATTCGTGAACGTCATAATATGGATTCAAATCAATATTCAATTATTGTACTTGGACGACTAGGACGTGATTATTTAAAACGTCGCGGCTTTAACATCATTGATGAAGTAGTTGGATTATCTGACCACCCATCATTTACTGATATTAAAGATCTTGCTTCTCGAGCAATTGCGATGTTCGCAGATGGTGCTTATGATGAGCTGTATATTTACTACAACCATTACGTAAGTAAAATTTCACAAGAAGTAACGGAAAATAAAATTTTACCGCTTACTGATGTGGCGTCTGACAAACCGACGACAGCTTATGAATTTGAACCTTCTGAAGAAGAAATTTTAAAAGTATTATTGCCACAATACGCAGAAAGCTTAGTGTACGGTGCATTACTAGATGGTAAAGCAAGTGAGCACGCAGCGCGTATGACAGCAATGAAGAGTGCTACAGACAACGCAATGGAAGTTATCGATTCACTTACACTTTCATTCAACCGTGCGCGTCAGGCAGCGATTACGCAAGAAATTACGGAAATCGTTGGTGGAGCAGCAGCGTTAGAATAGTATTAAAAGGCGTAAGCGGTTCGTTCAGAATGAGAGGGGGAGGGAGCTTTTGACGTAGAGGCGATTTGTGCCTCGTAGGAAAAAGCGAAGCCACCGAACATTCTAACCGCTGTAGCTAAACTAATAAAAAATTAAAAGCCGACTTCGCTTAGAAAGCTGGTTAATTAAAAGAAAGCTAGGAGGGAACCCGATGAATAAAGGGCGCGTTACGCAAATCATGGGTCCGGTTGTAGACGTTAAGTTTGATGGCGGAAAGCTACCAGAAATCTACAACGCCCTTACGGTAAAACAAAGCAACGAAAACGGAAGCATGAACTTAACATTTGAAGTTGCACTTCATTTAGGTGATGATACAGTTCGTACAGTTGCGATGTCTTCCACAGATGGACTTGTTCGTGGCACAGAAGTAGAAGATACTGGTAAAGCAATCTCTGTACCAGTTGGTGATGCAACACTTGGTCGTGTATTCAACGTATTAGGTGATGCAATTGACTTAGATGGTGAACTTCCTGCGGATGTACACCGTGATCCAATTCACCGTCAAGCACCTGCATTCGAAGAATTATCTACTAAAGTAGAAATTCTTGAAACTGGTATTAAAGTAGTAGACTTACTTGCTCCTTACATTAAGGGTGGTAAAATCGGTCTATTCGGTGGTGCCGGTGTAGGTAAAACAGTATTAATTCAGGAATTAATTAACAACATCGCACAAGAGCACGGTGGTATCTCTGTATTCGCTGGTGTAGGTGAGCGTACTCGTGAGGGTAATGACTTATACCACGAAATGAGCGATTCTGGCGTAATCAAGAAAACTGCGATGGTATTCGGACAAATGAACGAGCCACCTGGAGCACGTCAACGTGTTGCATTAACAGGTTTAACAATGGCTGAGCATTTCCGTGATGAGCAAGGACAAGACGTACTATTGTTCATCGATAACATCTTCCGTTTCACGCAAGCGGGTTCTGAAGTATCTGCCCTTCTTGGTCGTATGCCATCTGCGGTAGGTTACCAACCAACACTTGCAACAGAAATGGGTCAATTACAAGAGCGTATTACATCTACAAATAAAGGGTCTATCACGTCTATCCAAGCGGTATATGTACCAGCCGATGACTATACTGACCCAGCACCAGCTACAACATTCGCTCACTTAGATGCAACAACAAACTTAGAGCGTCGTTTAACACAAATGGGTATTTACCCAGCCGTAGATCCATTAGCATCTACATCTCGTGCACTTTCTCCAGAAATCGTAGGAGAAGAGCATTATGAAGTAGCTCGTCAAGTACAGCAAACTTTACAACGTTATAAAGAGCTTCAAGATATCATCGCTATCTTAGGTATGGATGAGTTATCTGAAGAAGATAAGTTAGTTGTACATCGTGCTCGTCGTATTCAATTCTTCTTATCTCAAAACTTCCACGTAGCTGAGCAGTTTACAGGTCAAAAAGGTTCTTATGTACCTGTAAAAAATACAGTTAGTGGTTTCAAAGAAATTCTAGAAGGAAAATATGATGACCTTCCAGAAGATGCATTCCGCCTTGTTGGTAGCATTGAAGAAGTTATTGAAAACGCGAAGAAAATGATGGCGTAAGGCCTTAGGAGGGACGAAGTATGAAGACATTTCCAGTCAGTATTGTAACTCCTGATGGACCGGTTTACGAAAAAGAAGTAGAAATGGTAAGTGTAAAAGCAGAGAGTGGGGAAATGGGGATCTTACCAGGTCACATTCCAACTGTTGCACCATTAAAAATTAGTGCAGTTCGTCTGAAAAATGGTGGACACACTGATTATGTAGCAGTAAGCGGTGGCTTTATCGAAGTTCGTCCAGATAAAGTGACTGTATTATCATCATCTGCTGAAGAAGCAAACCATATCGATATCCATCGTGCAAATGAAGCGAAGCGTCGCGCTGAGCAACGTATGCAAGACAAACAAGCACATGTTGACTTTAAACGTGCAGAAATGGCCTTGCAACGTGCCGTGAACCGTTTAAACGTTTCTGATATGAAATAAAAAAATCTGTAAGGGCTCTTGCCCTTACAGATTTTTTTTGTGTATTTTATGGATAATTTTACAAAACTGGTATAATTATATTGATGCTTGTATAAGTAGAAGTGTACAACAATTTATATTTTATGAAGGAGATGAATCAATGATTGGTGAAATGAAACGAGAAGCATTGTACTCTTTAAAGGGAAAATGGGGACTAGGTGTTGGATCAACGATTTTATATTTTATTTTAAGTTATGTCGTTTCGATGGCTGCAATGCTTATATTATTAATTCCAGGAATTATTATATTTTTCTTAGTTGTTAGCTTAGCTGGGTCAGTTGAGGCGGAAACGATGTCAATTGGAGCAGCTATTACATTTGGGATTTTCTATTGCATAATGATTATTTTGAGTAATGCATCTTATGGTATTACCTCATACGGTTACACGAATGTGTTTCTACAAATTAGTAAACGAGAAGATGCTAAAGTAGATTACTTGTTTGAAGGATTCCGTGGTTTTAAAAGAATGATGAAAACAATGTGGGCAATGCTTGCGATTTTATTATATACAGGTACATGGATTCCGATGTTGTTAACAGGTTTATTCATATTCTTAGGTGAAGAAGGAAATCTGTCGTTTACAATAGCTTTCTTCGTACTATTAGCAATTTCAATTGTTGGTATGATTGTGATGTATTTTTCTTATGCACTGACGTACTATGTGATGATTGAAAATCCAGAATATAGTGTTTCGCAGGCGATGAAGGAAAGTAAGAATCTTATGAGGGGTCATAAGTTAGATTTGTTTCTTTTGTGGCTGAGCTTCATAGGATGGGCTGTTTTAGCGCTTCTTACTTTTGGAATAGGATTTCTTTGGCTTAGTCCGTATATGAATACAACGACAGCACACTTTTATCGTTACATTTCAAAAGGTGAATTGCAATAGGAACATGCTATACTAATAGAATTATTGTGTATAGGAGGCGAGGCTACGCATGATTAGTGATTTAAAAGGAGAAGCACTAGATTCATTAGAAGGGAAATGGGGATTAGCTGTTGGAGCTACACTGCTCATTTCAATTCTTATCACAGCTTTTGATTTTAGTGTTGATTGGGGATTTTCTTTAATTTTTGGTTGGCAAAAAACAAACGGTTCACTTTCATTGAATATTCTTACATTTTTTGTTACTGGACCGTTAACTTTAGGTGGATATTACCTTGGTTTAAATATCCTTCGTGAAAATCAAGCCAGTATTGGTAATGTATTCATTTGGTTTTCAGAGGGAAAGAGATTTCTAAAATCATTTTTATTATATTTATTAGTAAATCTTTATCTTTTCTTATGGACGTTATTGTTCATTATTCCAGGTATTATTAAATCATTTTCTTATGCGATGACATACTTTATTATAAACGATCATCCTGAGTATTCACTGAACCAAGCTATTACAGAAAGTCGTCATATGATGGATGGACATAAGATGGAGTATTTTATTTTATGTTTAAGTTTTATCGGTTGGTTTATATTAAGTTGTATTACGTTAGGGATTGGATTCTTATGGTTAATTCCATATTTCTACACAACATCTGCGGCTTTTTACGAAGAGATCGCAGAAGAATATTATGAGAAAAATATTTAGCACTATAAAACCCCCAGTATGAATTATTTGTTCATACTGGGGTTTTTTTGTAGAAACTTTATAAATTGATTGCTAGTAAGTGGTTTACTGAAATAGTAACCTTGCATATATTTACATTTATGTTTTTGCAGAAACTTAAGTTGTTTTTCGGTTTCAATTCCTTCGGCAACGACTGAAAGATTTAAAGTGTTTGCGAGGGAAAGGATTGTAGAAACGATGGCTCGTTCTTCAGGACGATGATCAGCTAATTGTGTAAATTCTCTCGGTACTTTTAATGTGTCGATTGGAAAAATTGATAAATAAGCAAGAGAAGAATACCCAGTACCGAAGTCATCAATGGAAGTTTGGATACCGTATTCTTTTAATTGCTTCAGTCTTAATAACGTTTCTTTCTCGTCAATCATTGCAATTCTTTCTGTTAACTCAAGGGTTACATATTTTGGGTCGACTTGCACGTCGTTTAATATTTGTGAAATGTTTTCGATTAATTGATCTTGCCGGAACTCTTTTGCAGATAAATTAACACTTATTTTTAAATTTTGGTAGCCAAAGGTATGCCATATTTTTAATTGGAGACAAGCTTCTTGTAATACCCAATGTCCAAGTGGGACTACTTGTGGCGTCTCTTCTACAATTGGAATAAACTCACATGGTGAAATGTCACCTAATAGCGGGTGTTTCCACCGTATTAAAGCTTCAGCACCGATAATTTTATTTGTTGTCGTATCAATTTGTGGTTGATAAACGAGATAAAATTCTTTGTTTACTAAAGCGATTGGCAGATCTTTTTCAATTCGAGCTTTTCGCTCCATTTTTTTGTACAGTTCTTTCGTGTAAAGAGAGCTACCGTTTTTTCCTTTGTTCTTTGCTTCGTACATGGCCATATCAGCATGCTGCAAAATGGATAGTGGATCTTCACCTGCTTCAGGATATATTGCAATTCCGATACTTGGTGAGATTTGTAAATGTTGATTTTCGATTTCAAATGGCTCATTCATGGCCGCTACAATCATATCAGCCATTTTTTGGACATCTGGCTTTTTTTTGTAATTTTCGATAAGGATCGTGAACTCATCCCCAGCTAGCCGAGCGAGTTTCATATTTGATGTTGATATTCTTTCGAGCCTTTTTGCTACTGCGATAAGCAATAGGTCTCCTACTCGATGACCGAGGGTATCATTAATAACTTTAAAACGGTCTAGGTCGAGAAACATAACAGCAAAAGGCTTTTTCGATACTTTTGCTCGTGCAATTGCCTGTTCTAAATGTTTATGAAATGCACGACGATTTGCAAGCTCTGTTAAAGTATCATGGTATGCTAGGAAATTAATTTGTTCTTGTTGTTGTTTGCTTTCCGTAATATCTTTAATCATTAAATAAACCCCAGAAATTTTCTCCTTTAAAAAGATCGGTACGGCGGTAACGTGCAAGTAGTAAATATCTCTGTTTTTATGGTACGCTCGTATTTCTAAAGAGATAGAATATCCCTTTTTTACACGATGAAAGGCGTTAATCATTTCTTCTAAATCTTCTTCGTATATGAGTGAATAGTAAGGCTGGTTTAATAATTCATTCGTTTGATAACCAAGTAAAGTAGTACCAGCGTTATTTACTTTGAGAAAATTACCGTACAAATCTAATGTGAAGATTGGATCTGGATGATGCTCGTATAAAGATTTAAACATTTGTTGATTATGATAGAGTTCATTTTTCTGTTCTACTAAATCTTCTGTACGTAGTTCAATTTGTTTCTCGAGTTCTGAGTTGAATTGCATTTGAGCTAGCAATAATATTTTATTTTGTTTTCGAACTAAACTATGACGTATGAGAACGAAAGAGAAAGTTATTATAAGTCCGATTACTATAATAGGCGCAAAAACGTATTCGACTAATATAAAAACAATAAGCACTACTACCGAAATATACGGTAATGATAATCGGATTGCTTCACCAATTTTAAGTGTTAGTAGTACTTGTTCTTGTTTTTCAGGTTCTTTTGTATGGAGAATACAAGCAATTGCTACTAGTACTAAGGTTACTTGATAGAAAGGAGTAACTGTAAACATAGAATACTCTGGTATGAAGTATTTTATATAAGCATAAATCGCATCTGTAGTAGCATATAAAATTAAAGCACTGCCAAGAAGAGCACCAACCTTTTTAGGTAATAAGGATAGTGGTTTGAATAAAAGATTGATTCCTATTAAGAGAAAGAGTAAATCAGCCATTGGATAGGTAAGTTGAACAAATATGTCGATATAGGATGTTGTAAAGATGTGAATGGTTCGTTCAATAAGTAAGTAGTAACTTAAAGTAAATTGGGCTGTAACGATAATACAAATATCACATAGCATAAAAAGTTTTTCTAATAAATCTCGGTTATAAATGATTTCGTATAGAAAGGCAAATGCAAAACTAACTAAAAAAAGTAAGTAAAAAAAATCAGACGGATCAACGAACGTATAGAAGTCCTTTACAATTAAACGCTGATAGGCAACGACTATATCACCGATAAAATAAGAGAGAGCTCCAACAGATAATATGATCCAAAATAAACGAGGTAGCCCTTCTTTCATGTTTGAAAAGTAAAGAATATAACTACAAGCGATAATATCAATTAATAGGGTACTCGTTCCGATTAATAGCTGAAAAGGAAATGAGTATTCATATAGAAAAGGCATCGCTACGTAGTGAAGCGTTATGGACAGCAATACAATGCTTATAAGAATACTTACATGTGTTTGTTTTTTCATTTATATCACCTACGGTTCCTTGAAAAGCATATATAAGTTTTATATTTATTTTGCACAATTATAGCAAGTTGTAAAGATAGATTTTAATAATTCTTGTTTCTGTCTCCCAACATATCGACATAGGAATTTGAAGTTTGCTATAATGATTAGAATAGTTGTATTATTTAGAAAAATTTAAAAATAATAATTACTGCAACTAGGACATATTGTTTACTATGTGAACTTGTTCTTAATTTAGGGGGGAGGGTTTCACAATGGCAAGTGTATATGAAAATAGTTATATGATCGTTTTGATTTTCTTGCTATTAGGTATATTGCTGCCGGTAGTGGCTCTTACATTAGGAAGGATGCTGCGCCCAAATAAACCAAGTGCAGCAAAGGCGACGACGTATGAGAGTGGAATTGAGCCTTTTCATGATGCAAATATTCGGTTTCATGCTCGTTATTATATTTTCGCTTTATTGTTTGTGATCTTTGATGTAGAAACTTTATTTTTATATCCTTGGGCTGTTGCGTATGACAAGCTAGGTTTATTTGCATTAATTGAAATGCTCATCTTTGTTGTAATGTTGCTAGTTGGATTAGCGTATGCTTGGAAAAAGAAGGTGTTACAATGGTTATAAATTTTGAGGAATTACATCCAAATGAGCGAGCAGAATTAGAACGAAATATCTTTTTTTCTACATTGGAACAGTTGAAAGGATGGGCGAGGAGCAATTCTTTATGGCCGATGACATTCGGACTGGCGTGCTGTGCAATTGAAATGATGGGAGTAGGCTCATCACATTACGATTTAGATCGATTTGGGTCATTTTTTCGAACTTCACCAAGGCAATCGGACGTCATGATTGTATCGGGAACAGTAACGAAGAAGATGGCTCCTATTGTTCGGCGTTTATATGATCAAATGCCCGAACCGAAATGGGTTATTGCGATGGGATCTTGTGCGACAGCAGGTGGTCCGTATGTAAATTCATATGCTGTTGTGAAAGGTGTAGACCAAATCGTACCAGTTGATGTGTATATTCCTGGTTGTCCCCCAAATCCGGCTGCTTTAATTTATGGAATTAATAAATTAAAAGAAAAAATTCGTTACGAAGCAATGACCGGGAAGCAGGTGACGAATAAATGAGTAATCCAAACAAAGATTTAGAGGATCTGAAAAAAGAAGCAGCTAGGCGTGCAAAAGAAGAAGCGAGAAAACGCCTTGTAGCGAAACACGAGGCGGAAATAAGTGAGCTTGAGGCAGAAGATCAAGAAAAAGAGAAAGCGCTACCAAAAAATGATGATATTACTATAGAAGAAGCAAAACGACGTGCAGCAGCGGCTGCAAAAGCGAAAGCGGCAGCGTTAGCGAAGCAGAAAAGAGAAGGAACAGAAGAAGTAACGGAAGAAGAAAAAGCGAAAGCCAAGGCGAAGGCGGGAGCGGCTGCCAAAGCGAAAGCGGCAGCGTTAGCGAAGCAGAAAAGAGAAGGAACAGAAGAAGTAACGGAAGAAGAAAAAGCGAAAGCCAAGGCGAAGGCGGCAGCAGCTGCAAAAGCAAAAGCGGCGGCGTTAGCGAAACAGAAAAGAGAAGGGACAGAAGAAGTAACGGAAGAAGAAAAAGCGAAAGTCAAGGCGAAGGCGGCGGCCAAGGCAAAAGCGGCGGCGTTAGCGAAGCAAAAAAGAGAAGGAACAGAAGAAGTAACGGAAGAAGAAAAAGCGAAGCAGAAAGCCTCGCAAGGTGATGCGGATTCGGGAGATGAAAAGGCCAAGGCAATTGCAGTGGCAAAAGCGAAAGCAGCAGCAGCTGCAAGAGCGAAGACAAAGGGAGTTGAAGGTAAGAAAGAGGATGGGCCGAAGCAGGAAGAACCGTCCGTAAATCAACCGCATTTAAATCAGTATGTTGAGGCTATTAGGGAGAAGTTAGGAGAGGGTGCATTAGTAGATTCCTATATTAATAAATTGTCAAAGGATGTGCCAACTCTTGTGGTGAATCCCGCAAAATATTATGAAGTGATGGAGTCACTGCGATTCCATGAGGGACTTGCTTTTGATTATATGTCAGAGCTACATGCGACGGATTTTGTGACACATATGGAAGTGTATGTTCATTTGTTTTCATATGGTAAGAAACAATCGGTAGCGGTGAAGGTAAAGCTAGACCGGGAAGCGCCGCAAGTCGAGTCTGTGACAGCGCTTTGGAAAGGGGCTGACTGGCCGGAGAGAGAAGCGTACGATTTGCTCGGCATTGTATTTAAAGGGCATCCGAATTTAACGCGTATTTTAATGCCAGATGATTGGGTAGGATATCCGCTTAGGAAAGACTATGAACCGTATGATGTGGAGGTGTAGTTATGATCCGCACGGAAGAGATGCTTTTGAATGTAGGACCTCAGCATCCGAGTACACATGGTGTGTTCAGGCTCGTAATTAAGATTGACGGGGAAATTATTAAAGAAGCTACACCGGTTATTGGGTATTTGCATCGCGGGACGGAAAAGATTGCTGAGAGCTTACAGTATACGCAAATTATCCCTTATACAGATCGAATGGACTATTTATCAGCCATGACGAATAATTACGTCATTTGCCATGCTGTAGAGACGATGATGGGGCTTGAAATTCCGGAGCGTGCCGAATACTTGCGAGTACTTGCGATGGAGCTTGGAAGAATTGCGAGCCATCTCGTTTGGTGGGGGACAAATCTTCTTGATATAGGAGCGGTCAGCCCGTTTTTGTACGCGTTTCGTGAACGAGAGATGATTATAAATTTATTAAATGAATTATGTGGGGCACGGCTTACTTTTAACTATATGAGAGTTGGTGGTGTGAAGTGGGATGCGCCAGATGGTTGGATTGAAAAGGTGGAAGAGTTTGTGCCGTATATGAGAGAGCAATTGGCAGGTTATCATGATCTTGTTAGCGGTAATGAGATTTTCTTAAATCGTGTGAAAGGCGTTGGTATATATAGCGCGGAAGAAGCGATTTCGTATTCTTTAAGCGGAGCAAATTTGCGGTGCACTGGAGTAAACTGGGATCTTCGCAAAGATGAGCCGTATTCGATTTATGATCGTTTTGATTTTGATATTCCTGTTGGAAGCGTGGGAGATGCTTGGGATCGCTACGTTTGCCGAATGCAAGAAATCGAGGAGTCTTTAAAGATTGTTGAGCAAGCGGTTCAGCAGTTCCCGAAAGATGGAGCTGTGCTGGCAAAAGTACCGAAAATTATTAAGGCACCTAAGGGAGAAGCGTTCGTACGTATCGAATCGCCGCGCGGAGAGATTGGTTGTTATATCGCAAGTGATGGAAAGAAAGAGCCGTATCGTTTGAAGTTTCGTAGACCATCTTTTTATAACTTGCAAATTTTACCGAAGTTATTAAAAGGTGAAAACATCGCTAATTTAATTACGATTTTAGGTGGAGTTGATATTGTACTTGGGGAGGTTGATGGCTAATGATTGAGACGCTCTTACAATCACCTTCAAGCTGGACGAATTTCTTCATTTTTTTCGGATTAGCGGTGCTTCTACTATTTGCAGTCCTTGGCTTCGTTACATATGGAATTTTGGCAGAACGGAAAGTGATGGGGTTTATGCAAGGGCGGATTGGACCAAACCAGGTTGGAGGCCGATTCGGTTTACTACAAACGGTAGCTGATGTTTTAAAACTATTATTGAAAGAAGATAGTATTCCGAAAGCAGCAGATAAACCGCTGTTTATATTAGCGCCTGTCATTGCATTTGCACCAGCATTTATGGTGCTTGCAGTTATCCCGTTCACTGATAAATTTCAATTTGCCGATATTGGAGTCGGGCTACTTTATTATATTGCTGTTTCCGGTATTACGACGATAGGTGTTGTAACTGGGGGATGGGCATCAAATAATAAATATTCCCTTTTAGGAGGGATGCGTGCGGCGGCGCAAATGATTTCTTATGAGATTCCGCTTGTAATGAGTGTAATTGGTATCGTTTTGCTAGCTGGGAGCCTGAATTTAAATGAGATTGTAGCGGCGCAGGAGAAGGTTTGGTACATTTTCGTACAGCCAATTGGCTTCGTCGTTTTCTTAATCGCAGCAGTTGCAGAGTTAAATAGGACGCCATTCGATTTGCCAGAAGCGGAGTCAGAACTTGTTTCTGGATACCATACGGAATACTCAGGTTTTCGCTGGGCGTTTTTCATGCTTTCAGAGTACGTATATTTCTTCGGGATGGCATCGTTAATTACAGTGCTCTTTTTAGGAGGATGGAATCCAGTCATGTTTCTTGGATTTATCCCAGGTGCCGTATGGTTTGCTTTGAAATTTAGCAGTGTAGTCTTTCTATTAATTTGGTTCCGCGTTACATTCCCGCGTATAAGAGGTGACCAGTTAATGGAGTTTGGATGGAAAGTATTATTGCCGATTGCACTTGCAAATATTTTCTTAACGGCATTGATTAAGGAGTTATTCTTCTAATCTATGAGGGGGGTGCCAGTAAGAGATGAAAGGACTATTTAAAGGATTAAAATATACATTAAGTAATTTAAGCAAGAAGAAGGTAACGTATGATTATCCAAATCAACCGTTGCCGTTGCCAGACCGTTTTCGGGGAATTCAAAAATTTTATCCGGAAAAATGTATTGTTTGTAATCAATGCTCTAACATTTGTCCGACAGACTGTATTCAGTTAACAGGAAAGAAACATCCGGATCCTACGAAAAAAGGAAAAATTATCGACACGTATGATATTAATTTTGAAATTTGTATTCTTTGTGATTTATGTACAGAAGTTTGTCCGACAGAGGCAATTGTCATGACAAATAACTTTGAACTCGCGGAATATTCACGTGATGACTTATTTAAAAATTTGCAGTGGCTTGACGAAAACGACGAAAACGTCAGGAAGGAGAATAAGGCATGAATGGCGAGTTTGTAGCATTCTTTATACTATCCTTGTCTGCAATTATCGGCGGTGTTCTTATGTTGAACTTAACGAAAGTTATGCACATGATGCTAGCTCTCGTTCTGACATTTCTCAGTATTGCAGGTTTGTATTTTCTTTTATCAGCCGAATTTATAGGCGTTGCACAAATTTTACTTTACTCTGGTGCAATCACAATTATTATGATTTTCGGCATTATGTTAACGAAACATAACGCGGAAAATGAATCGCATCTTACTCTTCGAAAATGGATTATCTTCTTTGCAGTTGTAGCATTTGGAGCGGTTATGTATTTCGCTGTTAATAATGTTGATTTTGCAAATGAAAGCACACAAGGAAGTTTACCTCTCCATGAAAACAACACACTCCAAATCGGTACGCTTCTCTATTCAAAATATATTATTCCATTTGAACTAACTTCAGTTATTTTACTTGTAGCACTTGTTGGCGCGATTATACTTGCGAAAAAGGACGAGAAAGAGGAGGATTCCAATGAGTAGTGTTCCGGCTTCTGCATATTTAACACTTGCGATTATTTTGTTTTGCATCGGTTTATTTGGAGCTTTAACAAAGCGGAATACAGTAATCGTATTAGTTTGTATCGAATTAATGCTGAATGCTGCCAATTTAAACTTAGTGGCGTTTAGTAAATTAGGCCTATTTCCGAATTTAACAGGTCAAATTTTCTCACTGTTTACGATGGCTGTAGCGGCAGCGGAAGCGGCGGTAGGACTCGCTATTTTAATTGCTTTGTATCGTAATCGTACGACAGTTCAGGTGGATGAAATGGATACTCTCAAAGGATAGCATTGTGACCGAAAAAGGGGGAAGGAAACAATGATCGATTATGCATGGCTCATACCGCTTTTCCCACTCGTTTCGTTTTTGTTACTTATTATATTCGGGAAGAAAATTAGAGAAGGAAGCAGCGTACTTAGTATTTTTTTCGTCTCTCTCTCCTTTATACTTGCGGTACTTGTGTTAATAGAAAGATTTTCAGAAGCAAGTGTGAAGCATAAGTGGATGTGGCTTAGAGCCGGAGATGTTGATATATCATTCGGCTTTGAAGTGACTGCATTAGGAGCTTTAATGTTGTTTATCG
This sequence comes from Bacillus sp. 22475, assembly GCF_052044835.1. Classification (NCBI taxonomy): domain Bacteria; kingdom Bacillati; phylum Bacillota; class Bacilli; order Caryophanales; family Bacillaceae; genus Bacillus; species Bacillus sp. 22475. The sequence continues at coordinate 263,806 of NZ_JBQENW010000005.1, forward strand.
TTACGCTTGTGAGTCTGCTTGTACATGTGTATTCGAAAGGTTATATGAAAGGTGATGAACGATTACCAACCTTTTACGCATATTTAGGACTCTTTACATTTGCGATGTTAGGGCTTGTTATATCAACGAATTTATTACAGCTTTATATATTTTGGGAATTAGTTGGCCTTGGCTCATTTTTACTTATCGGTTTTTATTTCTTTAAAGAAGAAGCAAAGGCTGCTGCAAAAAAGGCTTTTATTATGACCCGTATTGGGGATGTTGGTTTATTTATCGGGATGATTTTAATTTTTTGGTATGCAGGTAGTTTTGAATATGACGCAATATTTAGGGCGATTTATACAGGGGATTTACCTCCTTACATGATTACGATAACGGCGATATTAATTTTTATCGGGGCGATGGGGAAATCAGGTCAGTTCCCGCTTCATACGTGGTTGCCAGATGCAATGGAGGGGCCAACGCCTGTTTCGGCACTTATTCACGCGGCGACGATGGTTGCAGCGGGCGTATATTTAGTAGCGACGATGTTCCCATTATTTTCGGCAAGTGCGGTAGCGATGCAGACAGTGGCAATCGTTGGAGCTTTCACTGCAATCTTTGCGGCCTCTATCGGTCTTGTGCAAACAGATATAAAGAGAGTACTTGCTTATTCTACAGTTAGCCAGCTTGGATATATGATGCTCGCGTTAGGTTCTGCCGGTTATGTAGCCGGTGTCTTCCATTTAACGACACACGCCTTTTTTAAAGCACTACTATTCTTGGCAGCAGGAAGTGTAATTCATGCAGTGCATACGCAAAACATTAATAAAATGGGCGGTTTACAGAAGAAGATGAAAGTAACTGGTACGCTATTTCTAATAGGTACCCTTGCCATTAGCGGTGTTCCGCTCCTTTCCGGTTTTTTCAGCAAAGATGAAATTTTAGCGGCGACTTGGATGAATGGCAATTACGTTTTATTTACTTTAGCAGTAATTGCGGCGTTTTTGACAGCGTTTTATATGTTCCGCCTATACTTTCTTGTCTTTACCGGAGAAACGAAGACGAAGGAAGATGTGCATGAGTCGCCCCGCGTTATGACGTATCCAATGATTGTTCTCGGCGTTCTTGCGGTAGTGGCAGGATATATAAATACACCATGGTTTGGGACGTTTCTCGGAGATTGGTTGACGAAAGATGTAGGGTTTAAGGTTGAAGAAGTGCATGGTCCAGTTTGGATTATGATTGTTGCGACGCTCGTTTCATTTGCGGGAATCGCTCTTGCATATTTCATATATGGCAAGAAATCAATTTCTAGAGATTGGGCTGGGGGTACGGAAACATCGCTTTATAATATTTTGAAAGAAAAATATTATGTGGATGAACTATACAATATGACGGTGATCCCTATTACGAAAGGAATCGCTCATGTGCTTCGCTTATTTGAAGTGTATGTAGTCGAGGGAATTGCAGTTTTAATTGGAAGCGTAGTTAAAGGCACAAGTAATCTTGGATCGAAACTTCAAAACGGGAATGTACAAGTGTACGGTACTGTAACGGCGGTTTCGCTCGCTGTACTCGTCATTATTTTGCTCTATACGGGAGGGGATTTACGATGAATGATTTGTTGTTAACGTTCTTCATTTTTTCCCCGCTTTTAGGAATTTTATTGCTTGTATTAACACCGAAAAAGGAATTGCGTACAGTGCGGGCGCTTGGCTTATTTGGGACGGCACTTCCATTTGGAATCGCTATCGTCCTCGCTTGTACATATGCTTCTGGAAAGAGCTTGTCACTATTTGATGAAAAGGTGAAATGGATTAAGTTCGGAGATTTTACAGCGGTGGATAAAAGGTGGTTTTCTATTTATTACGAGCTCGGTATTGATGGTTTATCGCTTGTTATGATGGTACTGACGGCTCTTCTAGCGATGCTTGCAGCAATTGCAGCCTTTTCTATTAAAAGAAATTTAAAAGCATTTTATATGCTGTTACTCATGCTAGAAATAGGGATGCTCGGCGTCTTTGCTGCTCAAAACTTAATGTTGTTTTTTATCTTCTTTGAAATTACGTTGCCACCAATGTTCTTATTGATTGGGAAGTGGGGAAAATTGTCGAGCGAAAAGGCTGCGTATAGTTATTTAATATATAACGGTATTGGCTCAGCTATTTTGCTCATTGTTTTTTCGATTTTGTTCGCGAAAACAGGTACAACAAATATTGTGGAGCTAAAAGAGATATTAAGAAGCGTAAGTGCAGAAGGAGAACTCGTCATCCCAAGTAGCTTGCAGCTTGGCGTATTTATCGCCATAATGATTGCCTTTGCAATTAAACTACCTGTTTTTCCGTTGCACCGCTGGATGGTCAATGTGCACATAGAAGCGCATCCAGCTGTAGTTATGCTTCATGCTGGTGTTTTGTTAAAGATTGGAGCGTACGGTATTATTCGCTTCGGGAAAGGGCTATTCCCGGAATATTTTCACGATGTTGCAACGCTAATTGCGATATTAGGTGTAATTAATTTATTATATGGTGCCTTTTTAGCGCTCATCCAAACGGACTTTAGGAAAGTACTGGCTTACTCTAGTATTTCGCATATGGGAATTGTTTTAATGGGGCTCGCGGCACTTAATGCACCGGGTACACAAGGGGCGTTATTCCAGGTTGTATCGCACGGTTTAATTGCAGCCTTGCTGTTTTTCTTACTCGGTGTTATAGAACAACGTTTCGGAACATCAGACATTACAGCGCTTGGTGGACTCGCAAAAAGTGTCCCAGTACTTAGCGGCTTCTTCTTAGCAGGAGGAATGGCATCGCTTGGATTACCAGGGATGTCTGGGTTTGTTAGCGAATTTCTTGCCTTTCTCGGTTTATTTCAAGGAGAGCCCGTCATTGCTGCAGTCGGTGTGATTGGCATCATTTTAACCGCTGTATATGTATTAAGGGCGACACTTCAAGTGACATTTGGAAAGAAAGAGTGGGAAGCAAAATCTGATATACATGGATGGGAGTATGTCCCTGTCTTACTGCTTATCTTTTGTATTATTGCAATTGGAGTTATGCCAGAGATACTAGGGGATCCGCTTCAAAATACATTGAAAACATTGGGGGTGAAGTAGGATGGATATGAATACGTTACTTAGCTTATCGTGGCATCTAATGGTGCCAGAATTTATTATTCTCGGGGCCGCCATCCTTCTTTCCATATGTGATTTGTTTTTTAAGCTGAATCATAGATATGTAGCTCTTGGTGCGATCGCTGCCATCGTATTAGCACTTGTGTCATTAATTACGCTATATAGCGAACCAGCTGGAGATATTTTAAACGGATCGTTTGTGTTAGATGGATTTTCAAAAGGGTTTAAAACGTTGTTATTAGGCGCCTCAGCTCTCATTTTATGCATCGCAATGAGCGATGATAAGAAGAATCCGATTGAAGATAAGGGCGAATATTATTACTTATTTTTAATGGCACTTCTTGGTGCGATGTTCATGGCTTCTAGTGTTGACTTTATCACCCTTTTCGTTGGTTTAGAGTTACTTTCACTTTCTTCTTATATTTTAGTAGGAATACGAAAAAAGAGCCGTGCATCAAATGAAGCGGCAATGAAATACGTCATTAGCGGAGGAATTGGAACGGCGATTACGCTCTTCGGAATGAGTTATTTATACGGTATTACAGGTTCAACTAACATTGTAGATATGCAAAATGTACTCACTGGGGAGCTCGCTAGTGGTATTCAGTTATTGCTAGCACTCGCATTTCTTTTATTGCTAGTCGGTCTCTCATTTAAAATTGCCACAGTGCCGTTTCATATGTGGGCACCTGATGTGTATGAAGGAGCGACTACACCTGTTACTGCCTTTCTTGGAACGATTTCTAAAATTGCTGGGTTCCTACTCATTATTCGTTTGTTCCTTATGGTTTTTGCAAGTGTATTAATACAAGGAGATATGCAATCTTTATATGGGCATATGAGTATATATATTGCGGTGCTAGCAAGTATTACGATGATTGTTGGGAATGTAGTCGCGTTAAAACAATACAACATAAAACGTTTATTTGCTTATTCAGGCATTGCGCATGCTGGGTATTTGCTCGTTCCACTTGTGGCATTATCACCATTTACGCTGGATAGCATGTGGTTTTATATGTTGGCATACATGCTTATGAATATAGGCGCGTTTGCCATTATCCACGGCTTAATCTTACAAAACGATAAGGAAAATATAACGATTTTCACCGGATTATATAAGAAATCACCATTTGCAGCGATCATGATGACAATCTTTATTTTATCGCTGGCCGGGATACCAGGGACGGTTGGCTTCATTGGAAAGATTAACATCTTTTTAGGCGCGCTTCATGTAGAGCCAGCACATTACGTACTAGCTTCGATTATGATGGGTACGACAGTTGTTTCATTCGTATATTATTTCCGTATTTTACAACAAATGTTTTTCCGCACCGGAGAGACAGAAGAGAGGATACGGTTACCATTAAATATAAAGGTTGTTATGAGCCTTTGTGCAATTTCGATTGTAATACTAGGGATTATGCCGATGATTGGGTACAATTTCTTTTATGAATATTTTCCATTAATGAAAGATTTCTTCTTCTTAGGGAACGTGGTACAATAGTGAAAATAAAAGGTGTGGAGTCAGTACTCTGCGCTTTTTATTTTGTGTTAACTTGCAATGTAGATATACGTTTTTTGAAAGAAAATCACGATGTAAAATGTAAGATGTCTATGTGCATTTGAAAAAGTGTGGCTCCTACTTATTATGGTATCGTTTTTATATTCTTTCATAAGTAGTAGCTGAGTAAAAAGGGGTCGATTTTTTGGCACAACTTTTAGGGCAACAAGCACTGATTGCCATTGTTTCGCATTTATTGTTTATTACCATTACGTGGTGGGCTTTGCAAGGCATTCACATTGAGCGTTTAATGAAGTCCGGAAAAGTGCTGCAGACGCGAGTATTACTCATCTTAATTACAATTGCAATTGGGACATCTGTAAGTAACTTTTTCCTTGATTATTTAGGCTATTCGAAGAGTTTAACGTATTTAGTAAAGTAAGTGTATAGAACCTCAAATCTCCGTTAACAATGGGGATAGGAGGGGATGAAATTGAAGCTTAAAGCCATTCTTATTGTTGCACTTAGTGTTGTTTTATTTTTGGTTGGATATAGAGAGATGAAACCGATAAGCGATGAACAGAAAATGGAGAGCATGATCAAGGCTTTAGAGAAAAATGATGCTAAAGTAGAAAAATGGTCATGGTTAGCTAGAGAAACAAAAACAATTTCTAATATACATACGTTTCAAAAGTTGTTAAACGATGTGAAGGACAAGGCAAATATTCAAAAGTGGGAAGTAGAGCAATCTCCAGATGGATATAAAGCTACATCCTATAAAAAGTTTGCTTCTCATGAAGAACGAGTAGTAGTAACTTGGAGTAAAGAAAATACTAAAGAAAACACTTTCATTATCTTTGAAGTAAGTGGAGCGAAATGGGACCCGAAGTATGTTCAAAAAGTAAATAAAATTTTTAGTGAAAAACCTATAATTTACACTTGTGTTCAAGGTGTACTGAATGATAAGATTGAAGGTGTTTTGCAAAATAAAACCAATCAGGTTTTGAAAGATCTTTCAGCAAGAGCGATCGAACAAGTAGAAGAAAGAGCATTTGTGTCAGTCTCCGCATACAATAAAAAGTGGGATGACGCTCTTTCAACAAATAGAGAGAAAATAAATGTGCAAATAGCAATACGTTCTACAGACAACAAAGATACAATTGTGGTTGGCACACCGATCATAACTTCTGAGTATTGAGTGAATAGATACTGAAAAAAGGACACGGAGGGGAATAATTTGGAAAAGATCATCGTCCGTGGCGGAAAGCGGTTAAACGGCACAGTGCGTGTTGAGGGCGCAAAAAATGCTGTATTACCTATAATCGCTGCAGCCCTATTAGCGAGTGATGGAAAGAATGTACTATCTGAAGTACCAGTTTTGTCTGATGTATACACAATTAATGAGGTATTACGTCATTTAAATGCTGAAGTCGTATTTGAAAATAATCAAGTAACAATCGATTCTTCTAAAGAACTAAACATTGAAGCACCATTTGAATATGTACGTAAAATGCGTGCATCTGTTCAAGTAATGGGACCATTATTAGCACGTAACGGTCGTGCTCGTATTGCACTTCCTGGTGGATGTGCAATCGGTTCACGTCCAATTGACCAACATTTAAAAGGCTTCGAAGCAATGGGAGCAAAAGTACAGGTTGGTAACGGTTTTGTTGAGGCATATGTTGAGGGAGAACTAAAAGGAGCTAAAATCTACTTAGACTTCCCAAGCGTAGGCGCGACAGAAAACATTATGTCTGCAGCTACATTAGCAAAAGGGACAACAATTCTTGAAAACGCAGCGAAAGAACCAGAGATCGTTGACTTAGCTAACTTCTTAAATGCGATGGGAGCGAAAGTACGCGGAGCTGGAACTGGAACGATTCGTATCGAAGGCGTTGATAAATTATATGGTGCAAACCACTCTATTATTCCTGACCGTATTGAAGCGGGAACATTCATGGTTGCAGCAGCAATTACTGGTGGAGACATCTTAATTGAAAATGCTGTACCTGAACATTTACGCTCAATTACAGCGAAAATGGAAGAAATGGGTGTTAAAATTATTGAGGAAAACGAAGGTGTACGTGTTATCGGCCCAGATAAGTTAAAAGCGGTTGATATTAAAACTATGCCTCACCCAGGTTTCCCAACAGACATGCAATCACAAATGATGGCATTATTACTACAAGCTGATGGAACAAGCATGATTACAGAAACGGTATTCGAAAACCGCTTTATGCACGTTGAAGAATTCCGTCGTATGAATGCTGATATTAAAATTGAAGGTCGTTCTGTTATTATGAACGGTCCAAACAGCTTACAAGGTGCTGAAGTAGGCGCAACTGATTTACGTGCTGCAGCTGCATTAATCTTAGCTGGTTTAGTATCAGAAGGTTATACTCGTGTAACTGAGTTAAAACATCTTGACCGTGGTTATGTAGATTTCCATAAGAAATTAGCTGCATTAGGTGCAACTATTGAACGTGTAAACGAAAAAGTAGAAGAAGTGAAAGAACAAGAAGTTTCTGATCTTCACGCTTAATTGAAATAGTCTCTATGTCTTTTGACATAGGGGCTATTTTTTTGGGTTATTACTGTTATAGTCAATAAATTCTATACTTATGCACGTACCAGTAAAAATATTTAGAAAATTTCCGTTTTATGCTCTTCCCCTTAAGTATGTTCTAAAAGAAAGAGTTGTTCCATAAGAATGAATGGAGTAAAGCTTTTATATTGGGGGAAAATAGGATGAAATTTTCAAAGCCACTTTTTATTACAGTAGCGCTCTTAATAGCGCTCGTTATCATTGTACCTGCAGCCCTTGTTATCCCATTTGCGAAAGCGAAAGTAGGGGAAGAAACGGCCTCTAAAACTCCTCCAGCGATAGAAAGTATACCAGCTCCAGGAAAAGTAGATACAGCGGTTCAAGTTGCTGTATATCGTGAGAAACAAAAGAAGGTAGAATCATTACCTATGGAGGAGTATGTGACCGGTGTAGTAGCTTCTGAGATGAATGCCAGTTTTGAAATAGAGGCACTAAAGGCACAGGCATTAGCAGCAAGAACATTTGTAGTACAACGTATGCTAAGCGGAGGAAAGAAAAATAATGCAGACGTGACAGATACGGTGAAAGATCAAGTGTACAAAAGCAAAGATGAATTGAAGAAGCAATGGGGCAATAACTACGAAAATAATTTGAAGAAAATCGAAGAAGCTGTTTCGAAAACAGCAGGACAAGTTTTAACGTATGATGGAAAACCAATTTCAGCATCCTTCTTTTCAACGAGTAATGGCCGAACAGAAAATGCGGCTGATTACTGGGGAAATGATTATCCGTACTTAAAGAGTGTAGATAGTCCGTGGGATCAAGCTTCCCCGAAATTTACGAGCGAGCAAACATTTACAGTAGCTGATTTTCAAAAACGTCTCGGTGTGAAGGTGCTAGCAGACGGGAAGGTTGGAAACATTAAAGACCTTACGGAAGGAAAGCGCGTAAAGGATGTAGCTTTTCAAGGAAAAACATTAACAGGAAAAGAAGTTCGTGAAAAGTTAGATTTACGTTCTTCTGATTTCACGTGGAAACAACAAGGAGATAAAATCATCGTTACGACGAAAGGCTTCGGTCACGGCGTTGGTATGAGTCAATACGGGGCGAACGGCATGGCAGCGGAAGGAAAGAAATATACAGATATCGTCGCTCATTACTATAAAGGCGTTGAAATAAAGACGATGAATGATTATGAAGGAAAATTGATGGTGAAGAAATAGGTGTCAGAACTCTGGCACCTATTTTTTTCTGTTTAAAATATCATAATTTTCCATTAACTGTTTGATATAATAGGATAAAAAGGCATTTGGGGGAAATGAAATGGCGTTACTAGAGTTGAAACAATTAGGGAAGGCGAACCAGTTACCGGCAATTGAGCTAGAGGTGGAGAAGGGACAATGTATTGTTTTGCAATGCAATAATCATACAGCTAAAGTGTTACACCGCATCATTATTGGTGAAGAAGAGGCGTCGACTGGCAATGTACTGTTTGAAGGGGAAGCAATTGGAAAGAAAAATTATTCCCGCATCGGTTTTTGTTTTTTGAAAGATGAGGCATATGATCGTTTGAAGGTGAAAGAATACTTTAAATTTTTATTAGGGCTTTATGAATCAAAGATAAGTATAGAAGAAGTTGTGCAGTCTGTTGGTCTCCTAGATAAACTAAACGTTAAAATAGAAAAATTATCATTTTCAGAGAAACGCCGTCTTCATATCGGGCGAGTGATGATTCATAATCCGGATTTAGTTATTTTGGAAGAGCCAGAGCAAAATGTAGATATAGAGAGTACGGTTATTATTCGAAAAGCAATCATGAAAATGAAAGAACAAGGAAAGGCGATTTTTATTACGTCATCTTTCCTATCGGATGCCCTTTCGTTAACGGAAGATGTATATATACTAAACAATGATGGTGTGAAAAAAGTAGAAATTGAACAAGAGGAAGCAGAAAAAGTCGATGAAGAGAAGGTCGTTCAAATAATTCCGCAAATGAAGTTAGAAAGAATACCTGCGAAAGTGAACGATAAAATCATTTTACTTGATCCGATGGAAATCCATTTCATTGAAACGCAAAACGGAGTGACACATATTCACGTTCGTGAAGGGGATTTTGTATGTGCATTAACATTAAGCGAACTAGAAGCGAGATTAACAGGTTTTGGTTTCTTTAGATGTCATCGCTCGTACCTTGTAAATTTACAAAGAGTACGAGAAGTGATTACTTGGACTCGTAACAGTTTCAGTTTAATTTTGGATGACGAAAGAAAAAGTTCAATTCCGCTTTCAAAAGGACGCATGGATGAATTAAAAGGTGTGATTGGGCTATAAAAAGTGCTCCAATAAGCTCAACATGCGATTCATTCACCGGTAAAAATACTCCTTTTACCGGTATTTTACTGCGTAAACCCTTTGTTTTTCATATGATTGAGTCAAGAAAAGCGAAACAAACAAACGAAAAGCGCTAAAGCGACTTTCATCTATAAAGAAGAAAAACAAAGGGGATGAAGAAATGAAATTGGCAATTGAAATGAAAGATGTAATGAAAAGTTTCAGTGGAAAAACGGCACTTCGAAATGTAAATATTGAGGTGAAGCAAGGAGAGATATTCGGATTCCTCGGACCGAGTGGATCTGGTAAGACGACAACAGTAAAAATTTTAACTTCTCAATTGCTTCATAGTGTTGGAACGGTAAGAGTATTAGGGAAAGATATTACAGGACCAAGTAGCATCGATTACAAACGAATTGGTATTTTAACAGATAACAGCGGCTTATATGAAAGACTTAGCATTTATGATAACTTATTATTATTTTGTGACTTATACGATTGTAAAAAAGAAAGAATCGATGAAGTACTAACACAAGTAAATTTATTAGATGATAAAAAAACACCAGTAAAGAAACTATCAAAGGGAATGAAGCAACGCGTCACACTGGCAAGAGCAATCCTTCATAAACCAGATATCCTCTTCTTAGACGAACCAACATCTGCACTCGATCCAGTAAACGTACAAAACATTCATAAAATCTTAAAAGACTTAAATGAAGAAGGAACGACAATTTTCTTAACGACTCACAACATGGATGAAGCAGAAACGCTTTGTAACCGTATTGCCTTCCTTTGTGGCGGAGAAATTGTAGCGCTGGATACTCCAGAGAACCTACGCTTACAATACGCTAAGGATCAAATACAGGTCGTATTAAAAGATAAACAAAAAGAAGTAGTGCAAAAAGATGAATTAGGTGCAAAACGTATTTCAGAATGGATGAACAAAGGAGAATTACTATCCATTCATTCACACGAACCAACGCTAGGTGATATCTTTATTGAAGTTACTGGGAGGGGATTATAATGACTTTTTCAATGAGACGTGTATCAGCTATTTTTAGAAAAGAAGTACAAGATTTTAAGACAAATTCACAAGTGTTGTTAATGGCATTTTTACCAATTATACTTTCATTTTTGTTTAGCAGATTTGGAGTGGGAAAGGAAATGTTAGGCATTACTACTATAACGGCCTTCCTATTTGTCGCAGGCTTTGTTCAATCTATGGTAATTGCAGAAGAAAAAGAAAAACATACATTGCGTGTATTAATGCTATCACCAGCATCTTCGGTTGAAGTTCTACTTGGAAAAAGTATATTAACAGCATGTTTGACATTGGGCATTTGTATTGTGAACTTATTTATTTTGGATCAATTCAGTGGAAATCTATTATTGCTAGGATTTATTTTCTTATGTGGAACAATTCTATTTATTGTGATTGGAACAATGATTGGATTGTTAGCTGCATCTGTACCACAAACATCAATAATTGGAATGCCGATATTAATGACGATGTATTTGGCTGTACAGTTTGAGCCAATGGTTGAAAATAAAGTAATTAAGACGATGATTGGATATCTTCCAACATCTCATATTGTGAAAGCACTTAACAGCTTAGTAGGTGGGGCGGGGTTTAGTAGTATTAGTGGGCATGTATTAAATGTTGCAATTTGGCTTATTATTGCGCTTATTGCATGTTTAATCGTATATAAGAAGAAACAAATGGACTAAAAACTGGGCCGAAACGCTCAGTTTTTTCTTTTTTCTATCATTTCCTCGGAAATTTTACATTTCTTATACATATTTTTACAAATTTTGTCGAAAAGTAATTAGTTATACGTTGTATAGGATACGTGAATATTGTTCAAAATGATTGCTGAGGTGATGATGGAATGCGAGGAAGAAATAATAAAAAGTCGCAAAAGGTAGTACATTTATTTCAAAAAAGATGGGTGTTTCCGGCACTATACATTGCTTGTGCAGCGGTAATCTTAATGGTTGCGCTATGGTTCCAAGGAGCTAATCCGAAGAAGACTCCAAACCACGATCAAGCAACACCGTATACACAATCGGAAGATCCAGCAGTACCAGTAACGAAATCTTCAGAAGTAGTGAAAATGCCAGCTGCCGCGAATGCGGAAGTAGTCGTACAAAAGAAATTCTATGAAGATGCAGCAACTGAGGCGGAACAAGAAAAAGCACTTGTCTTTTATAACAACACATATTCCCCAAACAAAGGAATTGACATTGCTGCGAAGAATGGAAAAGAATTCAATGTTGCCGCTGCTTTAAGTGGTACAGTAACGAAAGCTGAAAAAGATTCACTTCTTGGTTATGTTGTAACAGTTGATAGTGGAAATGGTGTAGCGGTATCTTATCAAAGCTTAGGCAGTGTGAAAGTAGAAAAAGGTGCAAGAGTTGCACAAGGTGAAGTATTAGGAACATCCGGTCTAAGTGCAATGAATAAAGAGGCAGGCTCTCACGTTCACTTTGAAGTACGTAAAGACAATGTGGCTGTGAACCCTGAACGTTACTTAAATAAATCAGTAACAGAAATTAAAGCTGATGCAGGTGCTGCAAAGGCTACGAATGCTTCTGGTAAAAAAGCTGATGACAAATCTCAAAAAGAAGAGAAGTCAACGAGCACGAAACCAGAAAATAAAACAGAAGACAAGTCTCAAAAAGAAGAGAAATCAACAAGCGGTTCAACTAGTGACAAAAAAGAAGAACCGAAGAAAGAAGAAAAATCAACAAACGGTTCTACAGAATCATCTAACGATTCTTCTTCACAAGAATAATAAAGTGAAAAAATCAGTTCTCACTAGGGGAGCTGATTTTTTTATTTTTATATAAAAATAATCAATTTCGAGAAAAAAGTTGTAAAAACAAGGAAAAATGACGAGATTCTCGAATATATATTACAAAAGGGAGGGGATACTGTGTCATTTTTGTTTGTTCTGTCGACTGCTATTATTTTATTGTTTGTTTTATTCACTTTATATTATTATATTGCCGGTAAGAAAGAGGTTCCCCACCATCAGTTGTTAGAAGAAGAATTGGAACGAGAAGAATGACGCCTTTTATACAAGGTGTCATTTTTTTTGGCCATAATAGTCAGTTTTAACGTATTTCTCACAAAAAAACGTAATTTTTCTTAACTTAGTCCGCAAAAATAGTGAACATGTAGCATATATCAGTAGTGCGGGCAATACAATGGTATAAACCAAAGCAAAGAGAGTGTTTGAGGTGAGAAATCGTGAATCATTTCATTATAAATCCAAGAATGTTTAACGCTTACAAACAGCACTCACACTTACTTCTTAGTCGTATGCAGCGAGGCTCATTTCACCCTTCTCACATCCAAATTAGGGAGGCGAGTGGTGTGCACGATTACATCAAAGAGAGAACTATCAAGATTGGTAAGTATATCGTGGAGACAAGAAAGACAGTGCGTGTCATTGCAAAGGAATTTGGGGTATCAAAGAGTACAGTCCATAAAGATTTAACAGAACGTCTACCAGAGATTAATCCAGAGCTCGCAAATGAAGTAAAAGAAATTCTTGATTATCATAAGTCTATTCGTCATTTAAGAGGTGGAGAAGCAACAAAGCAAAAGTATAGAAAAGAAGATGTAGAGAAGCCTGTACGTCAATAATGTTACAGTAGCAAACATTCCGTTCACATTCGGTAATATTTTTCAGAAGAATTCTTTTTGCGAATATTACGTTTCTGTTAAATTTATGATAAAATCAGAAATTAGGTGAAAAGAATTCGGGTGTAACCTGATTTTGAATATCGAGGAGGAAAAAACGGGAATGTTTGCGCGAGATATCGGAATTGACCTAGGTACGGCTAACGTATTAATTCATGTTAAAGGTAAGGGTATTGTATTAAATGAGCCATCTGTTGTGGCCATTGATCGTAATAGTGGTAAAGTATTAGCAGTCGGTGAAGAAGCGAGAAGTATGGTGGGACGTACGCCTGGTAATATTGTAGCAATTCGTCCACTTAAAGATGGTGTAATCGCAGATTTCGAGATTACAGAAGCAATGTTAAAGTATTTCATTAACAAATTGGACGTAAAGAGCTTCTTTTCAAAACCTCGTATTTTAATTTGTTGTCCAACAAATATTACATCAGTAGAACAAAAAGCAATTCGTGAAGCTGCTGAACGTTCAGGTGGTAAGACAGTATTTTTAGAAGAAGAACCAAAAGTAGCCGCAGTTGGTGCTGGTATGGAAATCTTCCAACCAAGCGGTAACATGGTTGTTGATATTGGTGGAGGTACAACAGATATCGCTGTACTATCTATGGGTGATATTGTTACCTCTTCCTCTATCAAAATGGCTGGCGATAAGTTTGATATGGAGATCTTAAACTATATTAAACGTAAGTATAAGCTATTAATCGGAGAACGTACTTCAGAAGATATTAAAATTAAAGTTGGTACAGTATTCCCAGGTGCACGTAGCGAAGAACTTGAAATTCGCGGACGTGACATGGTAACAGGCTTACCACGTACAATTACAGTATGCTCTGAAGAAATTACAGAAGCATTAAAAGAAAATGCAGCTGTTATTGTACAAGCTGCAAAAGGCGTATTAGAGCGCACACCACCAGAATTATCTGCAGATATTATCGACCGCGGTGTTATTCTAACAGGCGGTGGAGCTTTACTACATGGTATCGACATGCTTCTAGCAGAAGAACTAAAAGTACCAGTATTAATTGCTGAAAACCCAATGCACTGCGTTGCGGTTGGTACAGGTATTATGTTAGAGAATATCGACAGATTACCAAAGCGTGCTTTGAGATAATTTGAAAGAACTAAGGCTAATGCCTTAGTTCTTTTTTTCGTTTTTATATTTTTTTATTTTGTTTTTTGCGAAAATGGAAGGAAAATAGAGAAATATGAAGGAAACAGGTAAAATATTCATATATATGGTTAAATTTAATATTTCCTTAATTGAAAACGTTTATAATATAATGAGTCGAATACGACATTAAGGCAAATAATGTTTCAATACATATTGCCTTTCCCTAATTTGGGCATACACTCTTTTCTACCTCCGTGTCAGTTGCAAAAATGTGCAACTATTTTAATGGGATAGAGTGTGTGCATTTTTTTTAGGAAGTTGTGCTAAATATAAAATGTTACTTTGTAATGACAAACAATAAACAAAATGGGATAATAGCAATATGTCCAAGTGGTAAGACCAATATTACAAAAGGGGCGATTGTTACATGCTAAATATAGAACAAATTAAAGAAATCATTCCTCACCGCTATCCATTTTTACTTGTTGATAAAATATTAGAAGTAGATGAAGGCAAAAGAGCGGTTGGGATTAAAAATGTATCCGCAAACGAAGAATTCTTTAACGGACACTTCCCTGACTATGCAGTTATGCCTGGTGTACTTATTGTAGAAGCATTAGCGCAAGTCGGAGCAGTTGCAGTATTAAAGAAAGAAGAAAACCGCGGAAGACTTGCTTTCTTTGCAGGTATCGACAATTGCCGTTTCAAAAAACAAGTACGCCCAGGTGATCAGCTTCGTCTAGAAGTAGAAATGACACGCGTACGCGGCCCAATTGGAAAAGGAAAAGCAATCGCAACAGTAGATGGTGAAGTTGCATGTGAGGCAGAAATTACATTTGCGATTGGTGATAAAAAAGAATAGATAGTACTAAAAAATCTCCTTGTGAAAAGACAAGGAGATTTTTTAATTTATGATATATAACGATGAAACAATAATATACAAACTAATCAGAAAATTACTTGTAAATAGATGGAAATTACCATATACTTACTTTATTATTTATCTAGAAAACAGGATAAGTGATAAAGGTAATAAAGAAATAAGGGCATTGTCATATTGTTAAGGTACTTAAATAAGACAAAGTAGAATGTTATTGATTATGATGAAATGTGGGGAAATCAGCAAGAATATTAATTAGACGTATGAAATCGAGCATAAGAGAGAGAAAAGGGAAATGTCGCATTTCACAAAAGGAGATTATGAATATGTTCGGGAGAAAGAAAAGAAAACCATTACGACAATTAATTACACATAAAGAGCCTAAATCGCGTATTACAGAACAATACCGTAACATTCGTACAAACATTGAGTTTACATCTGTAGATAATCATGTTCGTTCTATTATTGTTACTTCAGCAGATCCAGGTGATGGGAAAACAACAACAATCGCAAACTTAGCAGTTGTTTTCGGACAACAAGGAAAGAAAGTTTTATTAATTGGAGCTGACTTGCGTAAGCCGACGTTACAAAACTTATTTGCCATTCATAGTTCAAATGGGTTAACGAACTTATTATCAGGACAAGCAAAACTTATGCAATGCATTCAAAAAACAGATATAGAGAACGTATACTTAATGGCAGCAGGTCCAATCCCGCCAAACCCAGCAGAACTATTAGGGAGCAGGGCAATGGACGAGGCATTACTAGAAGCATATAGCATGTTTGATATTATATTAATTGACACACCACCTGTCCTTGCGGTTACAGATGCACAAATACTTGCGAATAAATGTGATGGAATCGTACTCGTTGTACGAAGTGAAAAGACGGAAAAAGATAAAATCGTAAAAGCGAAACAAATATTAGATAAAGCATCAGGCAAAATACTAGGTGTCGTTTTAAACGATAAAAGAGAAGAAAAAGAACAGTATGGTTATTACTAAAATATAAAAAGCTAACAAAAATTTTGTTAGCTTTTTATTGTTTTCTGAAAATTCTTTATCAAGTTACACAGTGTAAAAAACGTGATAAAATAAAAATTTTGGAAAATGATTGGAATGTGTTGTCATATTTAAGATTATTTTGTAAGATTAAACTTGTTTCTTGTGAACAAATACAGAACTGAATTATTAAAAATAAAAAATGTAAGATTTATATGTTATAATTTTTCCTATGTGTAAATTTTAGAAAGTTGGAGGAACCTATGGAAGAAACAATTAGTCTAAAAGAGTTATTTCATATCTTAAAAAAACGTTTAGCAATGATCCTCGTAATCGCCTTTGGTGCAGCTATTGTAAGTGCTATCATTAGCTTTTTCTTCATGACACCAATCTATCAATCTTCGACGCAAATTCTTGTTAACCAGAAGAAGCAAGAAGGTGCAGCAATTCAGTACAATGAAGTACAAACAAATATTCAATTAACAAATACATATAAGGTTATTATAAAAAGCCCTGTTATTTTGGACCAAGTAAAAGAAAAATTAGGTTTGAACATAACAACACAAGAATTGAACAAAAAAATCGAAGTGGCTAATGAAAAAGATTCACAAGTCGTAGCGGTAACTGCACAAGACAAAGATCCGAAATTAGCTCGTGATATTGCTAACACAACTGCAGAAGTATTTAAAGGCGAAGTTGCGAAGATTATGAGTGTGGATAATGTTACGGTACTTTCTAAGGCTGAGTTATCAGAAGAATTATCACCAATTAAACCACGCCCAATGTTAAATGTGGCAATCGCTTTCGTTGTTGGTTTAATGGCTTCAGTTGGCCTTGCATTTTTATTAGAATACTTAGATAACACCGTTAAAAAAGAAGAAGATGTAGAGAACTTACTTGGCTTACCAGTATTAGGAATTGTAGCTCGTATGGATGAAGAAACAATGAACGTGAAATCACACGCTCCATCATCAAGAAAAGTGAGGGGACAAACAATTGGCTCTTAATTTATTTAAAAAGAAAAAGAATCATCGTCAACGTCGTCAATTAATTGCTCATCAACAACCGAAATCACCAATTTCAGAACAATATCGTAATATTCGAACGAATATTGAATTTGCGGCTATTGATACGAATTTACATTCATTAATGGTCACGTCTGCAAACCCAAGTGAAGGGAAAACCACAACGACAGCTAATATGGCAGTTGTGTTTGCCCAACAAGGAAAGAAAGTATTATTAATTGATGCTGATATGCGTAAGCCGGCGATGCATCAAATGTTCCAAGTAGATAATATTTTTGGACTCACGAATGTATTAACACATAGTGAACGTTTAGAAAAATGTGTGCAAACAACATTAGTTGATAATCTACACTTTTTAGCTTGTGGTCCAATCCCACCAAATCCGGCCGAATTGTTAGGTTCAAAATCAATGAAAGAGCTTCTTGGACAAGCATACAGCATGTACGACTTAGTTATTTTTGATATGCCACCTATTTTAGCTGTTACCGACGCACAAATTATGGCAAATGTATGTGATGCTTCTATTCTTGTTGTTCGTAGTGAATCAACAGAGAAAGAAACAGCGGTAAAAGCAAAAGGATTGTTAGAATCGGCTAAAGGTAAATTGTTAGGTGTCGTTCTAAATGACCGTGAACGTGAACAAGGATTATATTATTATTACGGTGCAAACTAATTAAAAGAGTGAGATATGGTTGAAACATATCTCCTTTTTTCCCTTGAATATGAGAAATCTCTCATATTCAAGGGAAAAAGATCTTTATATGAGAGAGGGAGGATGAAACAAATGATAGATTTACATTGTCACATTTTACCTGGTATCGATGACGGTGCACAAACAGTAACCGATAGTTTAGCGATGGCACAACAAGCCGTGTCAGAAGGAATACATACAATTGTCGCAACGCCGCACCATCAAAATGGAAAATATGTAAATGAACGTACCTCAATTATTCATCACGTAAAACAATTAAATGATGAACTACAACAACATAATATCCCACTTACTATTTTACCGGGACAAGAAGTCAGGTTATATGGTGATTTATTAGAAGACTATGAAGCTGGTAAAATCGTTACTTTAAATGAAACAAATAAATATATATTCATTGAATTTCCGTCGAATCACGTACCTCGTTATGCCGAACAATTATTATACGAATTACGTGTAAAGGGAATGATTCCAATTATCGTTCACCCAGAACGTAATGCCGAGTTAATCGAGCGGCCAGATAAGTTATATAACATTGTAAATAAAGGTGCATTAACACAAGTAACAGCAGGTAGTTTGCTTGGGAAATTTGGTAAAAAGATTAAAAAATTCTCACTACAGCTTGTGGAACATAATTTAACACATATGATCGCATCAGATGCACATAACACAACGTCAAGAGGATTTTATTTAGCAGAGAGCTATGAATTAATCGAGAAAGAATTCGGAATGAATGTTATGGGTGATTTGAAAGAAAATCCGTACTTAGTAATTAGCGGGAAAGCAATTTATAAAGAAGATCCAGAACAAATTCGGCGTAAAAAATTGTTTGGTATTTTCTAAATAGAGAATTGGTGATGTCTCCTAACCGTTATCAACGGGGGCACTCGGTCGTGCTGTGGGTAGAAATTTTTATTTCGAGCCTACCTTAGACGCTTGTCGTCGGGAGTATGACGTGAGGGTGGGTTAGATGCCCATAATTTATTTATGTTAGAAACTCTACTTATGGAGTTGTAAAGACGACCCTATAAGTAGGGTTTTTGTTATTGCTACATATAAATATTTAAATGCGGAGGGTCATAATTGAAAAAAGTAAGAAAGGCAATTATTCCAGCGGCTGGTCTTGGGACAAGATTTTTACCAGCAACAAAAGCGATGCCAAAAGAAATGTTACCAATCGTCGATAAGCCCACAATTCAATACATAGTGGAAGAAGCAATAGAATCAGGAATTGAAGATATTATTATTGTTACTGGAAAAGGAAAGCGTGCCATTGAGGACCACTTTGATCATTCTTTCGAGCTTGAGCAAAGCCTTTTAGAAAAAGGAAAGTATGAAATGCTTGAAAAGGTACAAGCTTCTTCAAGAATTAATATTCATTACATAAGACAAAAGGAACCGAAAGGACTTGGGCATGCAGTATGGTGTGCACGTAAGTTTATTGGAAATGAACCATTTGCAGTATTACTTGGTGATGATATTGTGCAAGCAGAAACACCATGTTTGCGCCAATTAATGAATCAATATGAAGGTACACAATCATCCGTTATTGGTGTACAAACGGTACCAGAAAATGAAACACATCGTTACGGGATTATTGACCCAATTGAACAAAAGAATCGTAGCTATCAAGTGCGTCAATTTGTTGAAAAACCGGCTCAAGGGACAGCACCATCAAATTTAGCGATTATGGGTCGTTACGTATTAACACCAGAAATTTTTATGTTCCTTGAAAGTCAACAAACAGGTGCAGGTGGGGAAATTCAATTAACAGATGCGATTCAACGATTAAATGAAATTCAACGTGTATTTGCATATGACTTTGAAGGTATTCGTTATGATGTAGGCGAGAAGTTTGGCTTTATTAAGACGACAATAGAATTTGCCTTGCAAGATATAAATTTAAAAGAAGATATGATCTCTTACATGAATGAAGTATTAAAAAATAGTAATTAAAAATAATTTAACTGGGGGAGTGTCAATTGAGTAAAACTTCATTGGCTAAAGTTGAAATTTTAGAGAATGAGGAAGTACATATAAAAAAGAAAAGTACATCCTATGTTTTTATTAAGAGAGCTTTAGATATTATAGGAGCTATTATTGGGTTAGTTATCTTCTCTCCATTTTTTATAGTAATTCCATTTTTGTTTTTACTAGGAGAAAATAAGGGTCCTGTTTTCTTTAAGCAGGTAAGGATAGGCGAAAAAGGTAAAGAGTTCCGAATATATAAGTTTCGTACTATGATTGTAAACGCAGAAGAAAAATTAAAGAAAAATAAGGAATTATACAGGAAATATTTAGATAATAATTACAAATTAGAACAACATGAAGACCCAAGAATTACTGGGTTAGGCCGATTTTTAAGAAAAACTAGCTTAGACGAAATCCCACAATTTCTTAATGTATTAAAGGGGGAAATGAGTCTAGTTGGCCCACGCCCAGTAGTTGTAGAGGAGTTAGAGGAGTACCAGGAGAAAGTACATGAATTTTTATCTGTAAAACCAGGGGTAACGGGTTATTGGCAGGTAAGTGGTAGAAGTGATGTAGGTTACCCTGAGCGTGTAGATTTAGAATTATACTATGTTTATAATGCATCTGTTTGGTTTGATATTAAAATTTTACTATTAACAGTAAAAAATGTTTTATTAAGTAAGGGTGCATACTAATTATTTAGTGTAAGGAGATTGGAAAATGAAAATATTAGTAGTTGGTACAGGATATGTTGGTTTAGTTTCAGGAGTTTCTTTGGCTGAAATTGGTCATAATGTTACATGTTTAGATATTGATGAAATGAAAGTTCATAAATTGCGAGAGGGTATTTCACCAATTTATGAACCAGGGATTGAAAAATTAATTAAAGATAATCTAGATAAAGGCACACTGTCTTTTGAAGTAGCGAATAATAATAGCTATAGAGATGCTGATGTGATTTATATTGCAGTTGGTACGCCAGAAAAAGAAGATGGTTCAGCAAATTTATCATATATTTATAAAGTTTGTGAGGATATTGCGAATTCAATTACAAAAAATGTAGTTATAGTAGTGAAAAGTACGGTACCAGTTGGTACAAACCATAAAATTAAAGCGTATGTCGAGGAGAATTTAAGCGATAAGGAACTAGTTGTTCAGATTGTTTCAAATCCAGAGTTTTTACGAGAAGGTTCTGCCATTGAGGATGTGTTTAATGGAGATCGTATTGTAATTGGAGCAGATAATAAAGAGGCTGGAAAGATAATTGAAGAAATTAATAAACCTTTTAATACACCTATCTATATGACGAATATAAATAGTGCAGAAATGATAAAATACGCATCAAATGCATTTTTAGCTACAAAGATTAGTTTTATCAATGAGATTGCTAATGTTTGTGAAAAAGTAGGGGCAGATGTAGAGAGCGTAGCATATGGAATGGGATTAGATAGCCGAGTAGGGAATCAGTTTTTAAAAGCTGGACTCGGATATGGAGGATCTTGTTTTCCAAAAGATACAAAGGCCTTAAGAAAAATTGCAGAAAATGTGGATTATGATTTTTCTTTATTAAGTGCTGTAATTGAGTTTAATAATAAACAGCAGAGAAGGCTTTTAAATCAAGCTATAGAAGATTTTGGAACTTTAAAAGGGAAGTCTATAGGAATATTAGGTCTTGCATTTAAACCAAATACGGATGATATTCGTGAGGCTGCTTCATTGGCAATTATACCAGAACTTATAGAAATGGGAGCAGAAGTAAAAGCATATGATCCTGTTGCTATTGAGAATGCAAAAAAAGTACTATCACCAAAAGTAAGATATTTTGAGGACCCAATTGAAACAATAAAAGATACTGACGCAGTGTTTATTTTAACTGAATGGAACGAGATTAAATCTTTAAGTATAGAAAGCTTCGTAGAAGAAATGAAAATACCAAATATATATGATGGTAGAAATTGTTTTGATTTAGAAAACATAGAAGAATATAAAGTGAACTACTATTCAATAGGTAGGAAAAACATTAGCAGAATAAACAGAGATATTTTGGTGTGAATATAAAATAAATAGATAAATTCCAATGATTTTTTGTTAAGTAATTATTGGAGATATAAGGAAGGTTTTAATGAATTATAAAGGATTAGTAAAGTATATAGATTATCTATTATTCATGATGCTTTTCTACTTGACATCAATAGGGATTATTAGGACGGTTTTTCCAAAAGATAGTATGATTTTACTAATCTATGGATACTATAGTGTTCGAATTATTTTATACATCTTTTTAGAAAAAGGAAAGATTTACCTTTCTAAAAGTATAGTGTGTATTTTAATATATGCATTTGTATCTTTTATGTGGTCAAATTATCCAAGTGAAAGCTTTAAATCTGCAGTTTTTTATTTGATCATGCCTACGCTAATAATGTTTTTTTTAATTAGCGTATATAAGTTTAAAGAGATATTGCGCCTTATTTTTGTGGTAGGCTTGTTTATTACTGTTGTTTCACTATTCACTATTCAAATAGAACCAGATAAAGGTATTGCATCCAACGGTGAGTGGATTGGTGTGTTTGTACATAAAAATCCATTAGGCTTTTCAATGTTTTTATATGCTGTTCTCACATTTTTCTATTTTCTTGATTCTGAAAAAATGTATAAAAAAGGAATTTATTTATTGGTAATGCTTGTCCAGGGAATAATTCTTTTTAACAGTGGGTCTGTAACTAGCTTAGTAATATTATTACTAGGTATTTGCTTAACCATAACTTTAGCCTTATACCGAAAGGTGAAAAATAATTATTTAAGAATGATGTTTACCTCGCTTACTTTAGGAGCAGTTTTTACCTTTGGGATTTATTTAGCTATGAATATTAATAATATATTCGGGTTATTAGGAAGAGATCTTACTTTTACTGGAAGAACGAGTATATGGAATGCTATTTTCACAATGATGAATAATCATTGGATATTAGGATATGGATTTGATAGCTTTTGGATTAAAGATAGTGCAACCAAAAATTATGTTGATTTTTATATGTACACAGATGTTCCACATGCACATAATAATTATATTGATATCATTGCTAATATGGGGATTATTGGATTATTAGTAGTTGTACTAAGTTTTATTTGTTATGTAATAAATAATATGAGAATAAATGCAAATAAAAAGGAGCTAATGGATTACTTTTCAATTGTATTTTTGATTTTATTATTTATTCATGAATTTAATGAAAGTTATTTTATTAGGCCTATGACCGTAAGTAACGTTTGGTGTCTGTATGTTCTTATGTATATGGGAATTAAGTTGAAATTGAAAAATATTAAGGTCTATAGAAAAAAAAATAGTAAACCTAATGGCGATATTTAGTGCTAAGGAAGTTTTAGAGTGCAGGGGTTTTAAAGATGAGAACAAAAAAATCTTTTATAAACATAATTTATAATTTGTCATTTAATTTTATTAATTTGTTTTTGGGTTTCTTTTCTAGGGCCATATTCTTACAGATTTTTAATACTGATTATTTAGGCTTAATTACTATCGTAACTAATATCATTGGCGTAGTAAGCTTAATGGAATTGGGTGTGTCTGCTGCTATTGCATACACACTTTATTCTCACCTTCAAGATAAGAATTTTAAGAAGATAAACGAGTTAATGAAATTTATAAAAATAACCTATAGTATTATAGGTTTTTTAATATTAGGAGTTGGAGTTTTAGTAATTCCTTTTTTTGATATTATTTTTAAATCCAATCTTAGTAGTATAGAGGTTTATGTAACGTATTTATTATTTTTAATAACTACAGCCTTTTCATACTTCATGACATATAAGCATGTATTAGCTATTTCAGATCAAAATGCTTATGTTATTACAAGAACAACGGGGATAATAAGAATAGTAAAAACAGTTATCCAAATTACAGTAATACTATATACTAAGAATTTTTTGGCATGGGTTATTTTAGAATGTTTAGGAAATGTAATTACTTATATTTTAATTAATAGAGAGATTGATAGAAAATATTCTTGGTTAAATCTTACATCATTAAAAAAATATAAGGAATTAGCGAGAGATAATAAAGGTGTTTTAACTAATATAAAAAATATTATGGTGCACAAAATCTCGGGAACAGTTACTACACAAACTGATAGTATAATAATTTCAATTGTTTCAACTACAAGAGATATTGCATTATATTCTAATTATTTACTGATAGTAAATGGATTAACAACTATTATTTCGCAAATATTTAATGGGTTTACTGCTAGCATAGGTAATTTAATATCTGAAGGAAATAATAAAAAATCTTATAAAGTATTTTTACAGTTATATTATTTAGAATTTTTTATTGGTATAAGTGCTTCATATACGTTTTATAAGCTAGCAAACGAGTTTATTGGGGTATGGATTGGAAAAGAGTATGTTTTTACTCAAGCATTAGTTTTTGTTATTGCGTGTAATTTCTTTATCCAAGTTACTAGAAGAACGGTAGATTATTTTAAAGACGGTTATGGGATTTTTTGGGACGTGTATGCGCCATTGATTCAAGTTATTATAAATTTATTTGTTTCAATTTATCTTGGTGAAATGTATGGTGTTATAGGAGTGTACTTGGGGACTTTAGCGAGTAGTTTACCTATAATTGTATTTTGGAGGCCGTATATATTATTTAAAGCAGGATTCAAATGCAGTGTCAAGTCCTATTTTATGCACTTTACTTTATTAACAAGTATCTCTCTTGGAACTATAATCGTCGTGGAAAATATAATGAGTTGGTTCACTATTAAAGTGAATGGCATAGGCACTTTATTGATAAATGGAGTTATGATTTTTTCTTCTATAACGATTATATTGTTTATTTGCTTGTTGCCAATTTCATATTTTAGAGCAGTGATATTTAAAATTTTAAACTTTTTAGTTAAGCGTTAAGTTATGTATAACTTTTAGTCAGAAAAGACGGTGGTTAAGATGGAAAAAACATTAATAAGTGTGGTTGTACCTACTTATAATAGAGGGGACTTGATAAGAAGGACAGTTGATAGTGTATTATCTCAAACATATTCTAATTTTGAATTAATAATTGTGGATGATGCTTCAACTGATAATACAGAAGAAATTATTAACAGTTATAAAGATAGCAGAATTAAATATATAAAGTTAGAAGAAAACACTCATGGCACTAGACCAAGAAATACTGGGATTCTGCAAAGTCAAGGTGAATATATTGCTTTATTAGATTCGGATGATGAATGGTTACCGAATAAGTTAGAAAAGCAAATAGATTTTATTAAACTTAGTGGACAAACAGATAATATAGTTTGCTTCACTGGTTTAATAGTAAAAGATGATGAAAAAGAAACCCTTTCTACTAATAGAGATTTAGAAGAGCATGAGGATATTATGGACTATATGTTCATTAATAATAATGGTACTTGGGTTCAAGCAAGTACTTATATGTTTTCTAGTCAATTAGGCAAGAAAACATTATTTAACCCAGAATTAAGAAAGCATCAAGATATCGATTTTTGTTTGCGTTTAAGAAATAATGGAGCAAAATTTATAAATTTCCAGGAACATTTGACAATTTATCATCATGAGAAAAGGGAAGGAAGGGTAGGAAATAATAATAAGTTCTACCTATCTATTGAGTGGGGAGAAAATGTAAAAAAAGACTTATCTATAAGGGCATACCACTCATTTTTATTGATGTTTGTAGTATATCATTTGCTAGCTAATGGAAGAAAGAAAGAAGCGAGTAAGATTTATTATAAGGCATATAAAAGTAAAACAATCGATATCAGTACCTGTATTAAAGGTTTAATTAAATGTAGTATTCCGACAAAATTTTTAATGTATATATGGAATAAAAAAGGAACGGAATTTACATAAAGATTTGAAAGAGAAAATATATAGCTAACTAATTAAAATGAGGTAAAAATAATGAAAAAAGAAGTTTGTGCTGTTATTGTTTCTTATAATCCCGAAGAGAATATATATCAAAATGTGAAAAAAATAAAAAATTTAATTGATTTCGTTGTAATAGTAGATAATGGAAGCTCTTCCGATCAGAGTAAACATCTGTTGAAAAAAATTGAGAGAGATATAGAGAACTGTACTATTATTTATAATGAAAAGAATTTAGGTATAGCTACAGCTTTAAACCAAGGGTGTGAATACGCTGAAAGAAATGGTTTTCAGTGGGCATTAACGTTAGATGATGATAGTTCGGTACCTGAGAATATGATAGAGAATCTCTTAAAGGCATATAATGATAAAAAAGATGAAAAAATTATGATTTTAGCACCAGTTATTACTGATTATAATGGAAAAGGTAAAAATCGTGGTAGTGGATATATAGATGCGGCTATAACATCTGGTAGTCTTATTAATACAAAATCATTTTCTCTTGTTGGATGGTTTAAGGACGAATATTTTATCGATATGGTTGATATTGAATATTGTTTTAGATTGAAAAAAAATGGATATAAAGTTTATCAAGTTGAGGATGCTATTTTGCGTCATAGGTTGGGAAGAGAGAAACATATATTAAAAATCGGGAAAAAAGAATGGAAAGCCCTTAATCATAATGAGATAAGAAAATATTATATTTATCGTAATACAGTTCAGTTATATAAAGAATACCTTTTTAAATACCCAATTAGAGTATTTTTATCTACTAAAGGTGTTTTTAAAATTATGCTTGATACTATTGTCATTGAAGAAGACAAGTTTAAAAAAATAAAAATGATGGGTAAAGGCTTTATTGATGGACTTCGTAATAATATGGGAAGTTTGAATAACAAGGAAATATCCAGATAGGGAGAATTGAAAAGTGAAAATCTATTTTTGTACACCGACTGGTAGAAGAGGTGCAAGTTCTAGATATAGAGTGTTTCAATTTCTGCCATATCTAAATATTCAATTGGAAAAAGAAACCTTTCAATTTTTAGATGATACTACATATAGTTTATTTAAGAGTAATAACTTATTTAGTGTCTTTTATCGCTTAATATTTTTATTGTTTAAGCCATTATCTTTAATTTTTAAGGTAAAAAGGGGAGACATTCTTTTGGTTCACAGGGACATATATCCCTTTGGATTATTTTGGTTAGAACGGTTATTAAAGCGAAAGGGAGCTAAAATTATCTTTGATTTAGATGATGCAATCTTCTTAGATGACACCTCAGAGATAAGTAATAAAAAAAATAAGTTACTTTATAATCTGAAATATGGAAAGCGTTATGATAGGATAATTAAAATTTCAGACATGATTATTTGTGGAAATGAATTCTTGGAATCTTATTGTAAACAAATAAACTCCAATACAATTATCATACCGACTGTTATTGATTTGAACTGTGTGAAAAATATAGATAGAGATTCAAGTTTAAAAGATAAGATTGTTTTTGGATGGATAGGAAATCCAGGAAACTCATCATACTTTAAAAAGATATTACCTATTTTTGACAAAGTGGCTGATAAATATAAGAAGCAGATTGTATTTAGGTGTATAGGTGGAAATTTGAATTATATACCCAACTCACCATATTTTGCTGTAGAGGAGTTAGCTTGGTCCGAAGAAACCGAATATGAGAATTTAAGCCAAATTGATGTTGGAATCATGCCGTTGGAGGATTCAGATTGGTCCAAAGGAAAGTGTGGTTTGAAGATATTACAATATATGAGTGTTGGAAAAACAACTATTGCTGATGCAGTGGGTGTTAATACAAGCATAATTGATCATGGGAAGAACGGCTTTTTAACTCATAGTCTAGATGATTGGGAAAAATATATTGAGCTAGTAGTTAAGGAACACGAGACTAATATGTTAGAAGAAATGGGAATGCTCGCTGAGGAAAAACTTCAGGCTGAGTATTCTTTACAAGTACATGTTTCTCGCCTTAAAGAAGTAATTGATAAAGTTGCATCAAGTTAATTTTAAAATATAGTATTTTAAAAGAATAAATATTAAGTTGAAGGTAGAGGAGCGGAATTATGAAAGGTATTATTTTAGCAGGTGGAAGTGGAACGAGATTATATCCATTAACAATGGTTACAAGTAAACAACTATTACCGATATATGATAAACCAATGATTTATTATCCATTATCTACATTGATGTTAGCGGGAATTCGTGAAATTTTAATTATCTCAACACCTGAGGATACACCGCGTTTCGAAGCTTTATTAGGGGATGGATCTCAATTTGGAATTTCCCTTCAATATAAAGTTCAACCAAGTCCAGATGGATTAGCACAGGCATTTATTCTGGGTGAAGAATTTATTGGTGATGATTCTGTGGCTATGGTATTAGGGGATAACATTTATTATGGTAGCGGAATGAGAAAAATGTTACAGCGAGCTGCCCAGAAAGAAAGCGGAGCGACAGTATTTGGCTATCATGTACATGATCCAGAGCGTTTTGGTGTGGTTGAATTTGATGAGAATGGAAAAGTATTGAGCGTAGAAGAAAAACCAGAAGAGCCAAAATCAAATTATGCAATTACTGGTTTATACTTCTATGATAATCGTGTAGTTGAAATTGCTAAGAATGTTAAACCATCAGCACGTGGTGAATTAGAAATTACGTCTATAAATGAAGCGTATTTAGAAAATGGTGAACTAGAAGTTGAATTATTAGGTCGTGGCTATACATGGTTAGATACAGGTACACATCAAAGCCTTGTAGATGCAACAAACTTTGTGAAAACAGTTGAAGACCATCAAGGAATTAAAATCGCTGCTCTTGAAGAGATTGGCTTTATTAATGGCTGGATTAATAAAGAAACTCTAATTGAATCAGGTGATCAATGTTCTAAAAATGGCTATGGTCAATATTTATTAAAAGTAGCAAACGGTGGTATTAAATACTAATTTGGAGTGAACATAATGAAAATTGTAGATACAAATTTGTTAGGTGTAAAGGTAATTGAACCAAAAGTATTTGGGGATCACCGTGGTTGGTTCATGGAAACTTTTAGTGATCAGGCAATGAGAGAAGCAGGTATTGATTTACAATTTGTACAAGATAATCAATCATTTTCTGCAACCAAAGGAACACTTCGTGGTTTACACTATCAATTAAATCCTAAAGCACAAACTAAGCTTGTACGTTGTACACGTGGTTCAATATTTGATGTTGCAGTAGATATTCGTAAGGGAAGCCCTACATACGGTCAATGGTTCGGTATTGAGTTAAGCGCTGAGAATAAAAAACAGTTATTAATTCCAAAAGGATTTGCACATGGATTTATGACATTAACAGATGATGTTGAGGTGCAGTATAAAGTTGATGAATTGTATGCACCTGAATGTGATCGAGGAATCATTTGGAACGATGCTGAGGTTGGTATAGAATGGCCAATGGAAATTCAACCGGTGCTATCTGAAAAAGACGAAAAAGCACCTTCATTAAAAGAAGCAGAAAAAAACTTTGTATACGGGGAGTAAAAAAATGAAAATTTTAGTAACCGGTTATAATGGTCAGCTTGGATATGACGTAGTAAAACGTGGAGAAAAGCAAGGGCTAGAAATGCAAGGTATTGGAATAGAAGATTTAGATATTACAAACGAAGCAGCGGTTTATGAATTTGTAGATAAAGTAAAACCAGATGCAATTATTCATTGTGCAGCATATACGGCTGTTGATAAATCTGAAGATGATAAAGAACTTTGTTGGAATGTGAATGTAGAAGGTACAAAATACCTTGCTACAGCAGCAAAAAAGTTAAATGCTAAATTTGTTTATATTAGTACAGATTATGTATTTGATGGAGAAGGAACTCATGCATTTGTAGAAACTGATGCGCCTAATCCGGTTGGGTACTATGGTTTAACAAAGCATGAGGGGGAAAAAATAGTTAGAAGTTTAATAGATAACAACTTTATTGTGCGTATTTCATGGGTATTCGGTATTAATGGAAATAACTTCATTAAAACGATGCTTCGTTTAGGTGAGACACGTAATGAACTGAACGTTGTTGGGGATCAAATAGGATCACCAACTTACACATATGATTTAGCTCGGTTGTTAGTTGATATGGTTGTAACAGAGAAATATGGTACATATCATGCTACAAATGAAGGTTTCTGTAGTTGGGCTGAATTTGCGCAAGAAATCTTTGAAATAGCAGGACAAGATGTGAAAGTAAATAGTATTACAACAGAAGAGTATCCTACTCGTGCAGTACGTCCTAAAAATTCACGTATGTCTAAGCAGAAATTAATTGATAATGGATTTGAGCCATTACAAGATTGGAAGAAAGCAACAAAACATTATATTACACAATTACAACAAGAGGTGAAATAAGATGGAAAAAAAGAAAGTATTAGTAACAGGTGGCGCAGGTTTTATTGGAGGAAACTTTGTACAGTATATGGTAAATAAATATCCAGATTATCATATTGTAAATTTAGATGTATTGACATATGCAGGAGATTTAACAAAGCATAAAGATATTGAGAACAAAGATAACTATTCATTCGCTAAGGTTGATATCGTAGACCGTCAAGCGGTAAACCAACTATTTGAACAAGAAAAATTTGATTATGTTGTGCATTTTGCTGCAGAGAGTCATGTGGATCGTTCTATTACTGAACCTGAAGTATTTATTAGTACCAATGTATTAGGGACACAAGTATTATTAGATGCAGCAAAAGCGTTTGGTATTACTAAATTTGTTCATGTATCGACAGATGAAGTATACGGTGAATTAGATTTTGATCCAACTACATTCTTTACAGAAGAGACGCCTCTACAACCAAATAGCCCATATAGCGCAAGTAAAGCTTCTTCTGACCTATTAGTTCGAGCGTATCATGAAACATTTGGTTTACCAATTAATATTACACGTTGCTCAAACAATTATGGACCATTCCATTTCCCAGAAAAATTAATTCCATTAACAATTTCACGTGTATTAAATGATGAAAAGGTTCCTGTATATGGAGACGGTAAAAATATTCGTGACTGGTTACACGTTATTGATCATTGTGCCGCAATTGATTTAGTTATGCATGAAGGTATAAATGGTGAAGTGTATAATGTTGGTGGACATAATGAACGTACAAATTTAGAAGTAGTTCAAACAATTATTAGTACGCTTGGTAAATCAGAAGACTTAATCGAGTTCGTTCAAGATCGCTTAGGTCATGATAAACGTTACGCAATTGATCCAACAAAGCTAGAAAAGTTAGGTTGGAAACCAACTTATACATTTGAAACAGGAATTGCTCAAACGATTCAGTGGTATTTAGATAATGAAGAATGGTGGAAAGCGATTGTAACGGGTGAGTATCAAAACTACTTTACAAAACAATATTCATCATTGGAAAAGTAATAAAGTAATTAATTTATAGAGATAATACCTGACTAGTGTTATCTCTATATTTATTATTTGAATTATGAAATGAATGTAAATTTACTTTGTAGTACAATAACTCATTATACTTTAATGATTTACAAGCCATATATATGGAAGTATAGTATTATAGGTTCATATGTGAATTATTAAAATTGTTAACCGAAAGAAGGAAAAACGATGAAGAAAAAGATTCTATTTTGGATCCTAGGTATCATTGGTGTTCTTGTTATTGCTGGTGGTGTATATGCATATACTGTTTACTCTAATGTATCTAATACGTTAAATACGGTGCATAAGCCTTTGGATCGCGATAAGTCTGATAAACGAGATAAGAAAGTAGACGTTTCGGATAATAAACCTATCTCTATTTTACTGATGGGTGTAGATCAGGAAGATAATGGGACAGGTAGATCAGACTCACTTATGTTATTTACCTTAAATCCAAAAACAAAATCTATGAAAATTACGAGTATTCCACGTGACTCTTATACGGAGATTGTAGGTAAAGGGAAAAAAGATAAAATCAACCATGCTTATGCATTTGGTGGTATTGATATGTCTGTAAAAACAGTTGAGAATTTCCTAAATGTACCAGTTGATCATTACATTGAAGTAAATATGGCTGGATTTAGAGATATTGTAGATGCTGTTGGTGGTGTTGATGTAAATAACGATTTGGAGTTTACGTCAAGAGAGCAACATTTTGCTAAAGGGAATATTCATTTAAATGGTGAAACAGCATTAAAGTATACTCGTATGCGTTATGAAGATCCGCGCGGTGACTTTGGCCGTCAAATGCGCCAACGTCAAGTAATCCAAGCAGTAATTAAAAAGGGTGCTAGTGTTTCTTCATTAGCAAGCTACGGTGATGTATTAAAAGCAATTGAGAAAAACGTAAAAACAAGTTTAACGCAAGATCAAATGTTTGATATTCAAAAGAATTATAAAGATTGTATGGAGAACAGTGAAGAAATTCAAATTCCAGGCGACGGTCACAAAGCCGCTGATGGTATTTGGTACTACTATGTTCCAGATGCAGCGAAACAAGATATAACAAATAAGTTAAGAGCACATCTTGAATTAACTAAGTAAGATGTAATAACCCAACTCCTTTGGAAGGAGTTGGGTTTATTTTTGCATGGATTTATATTAGTATTATATATTGTGAGATTAATAGATGAGGTGAATCGATGAATAAGAAAGCAGTACTTGTCCTTGTTATTTTTGTATTGTTTGTTGCTTCGATTGTGAGCGGTAAATTGTACTGGAATAAGAAGATTGCGAATGCAACAGGACAAACGAGTGAAGTAACGAAAACAAAGGCTGAAGTGAAAGATAGTGGAGCGAAGAAAGAAGAGAAAAAGGAAGAGGAAAAACAAGATGCGAAGTCATCTTTTAATGAGGCATACGCGAAGAATTTGCCAGATGCAGTGAAAGAGAAGTTAAAGAAAGCTGCTGAGGATAAAAAGGCAGTAAATCTTGTTATTGTTGGTGATGAAGCTTCTTCATCCGAAAAAGGTGCTTGGGCAGCTAAGTTAACAACTAATTTAGAAACTGCTTACGGTAAAGGTTTATGGAATGTGACTGTAAAGGAATATAAGGGTGAAAGCACAGAAGAGTTAATTACGAATAAACGTGATAAAGAGATTGCGAAAGAGAATCCAGATGTGATTTTATTTGAACCACCATTTATTACTGATAATGGTAAAAGTGGTAACGGAAACTCTGTAGCAAATACACAGAAGTTTGTTCAAGCACTTTCTACTAGTGCAAAAGGCGCTACAATTATGATTCAACCATCAAATCCAGTGTATGGTGCGAAGAATTATCCAAAAGCGATTGAAGCATTAAAACAATTCGCGACGCAAAATGGTTATACATATGTTAATTATTGGGAAGCGTGGCCTGATGCATCTACAAAGGCGATTTTACCATATTTACAAGAAGAGTTTGGTTTCCCAAGTGCAAAAGGACATGAAGTTTGGGCGAAATATGTAACTGATTATTTTGTAGCTAAGTAATGAAGGAGAGATAAAAGGTGTACGAGTTCTCGTATACCTTTTCCTTTTATAATTAAGAGATTTGAAAATAGTAGGAGGAAAACAATGAACTCAATCCTAATCTGTGGCGGAGCTGGCTACATCGGTTCTCACGCTGTGAAAAAATTAGTAGACGAAGGCTTATCTGTAGTAGTAGTAGATAACTTACAAACTGGTCATGAAGATGCAATTACGGAAGGCGCGAAGTTTTATAATGGCGACCTTCGTGATAAATCCTTTTTAAGGGATATTTTTAAACAAGAAAATATTGAGGCGGTTATGCACTTTGCAGCAGATTCTTTAGTTGGAGTTAGTATGGAGCAGCCCCTTCAATATTATAATAACAATGTGTATGGTGCACTTTGCTTGTTAGAGGTAATGGATGAGTTTAAGGTAGATAAGTTTATCTTCTCTTCAACTGCGGCAACGTATGGTGAGGTAGATGTTGATCTTATTACTGAAGAAACGATGACGAATCCAACGAACACGTATGGAGAGACGAAGTTAGCGATCGAGAAGATGCTTCATTGGTATAGCCAAGCTTCAAATTTACGTTATAAGATCTTTAGATACTTTAATGTGGCTGGTGCAACTCCAAGTGGTATTATTGGAGAAGATCATCGCCCAGAGACGCATTTAATTCCTCTTGTGTTGCAAGTGGCGTTAGGCCAACGTGAGAAGATTATGATGTTTGGTAATGATTATAATACACCAGACGGTACTTGTATCCGTGATTATATTCATGTTGAAGATTTAGTAGCGGCTCATTTCCTAGGGCTTAAAGATCTGCAAGGTGGCGGAGAGAGCGATTTTTATAACTTAGGAAATGGTAATGGTTTCAGTGTAAAAGAAATCGTTGATGCAGTTCGTGAAGTTACAAATCATGAGGTTCCAGCTGAAGTAGCACCTCGCCGTGCAGGCGACCCAGCGCGTTTAGTTGCTTCTTCTCAAAAAGCGAAAGAGAAGTTAGGATGGGACCCTAAGTATGTAAATGTAAAAACAATTATTGAACATGCTTGGAATTGGCACCAGAAGAAACCCCATGGGTATGAGAAATAAGGATTTAAAATTAAAATATAAGAAATTAATTTACTAGTTTAAAAGGTATGTGTTCTATGGCATACCTTTTAAATTTGAAATTGGAGGATAATAGAATGAATTGGAAACAAGAATTTAGTCGCTGGCTTTCTTACGTACAATTAGATGCAGAATTAAAAGAACAGCTAGAAAATATGAAGCAAGATGAGAAGAAAATCGAGGATAGCTTTTATAAAAATCTAGAGTTTGGCACAGGTGGTATGCGTGGTGAACTTGGTGCTGGTACGAACCGTTTAAACGTATATACAGTTCGTAAAGCAACAAAAGGATTAGCAAGCTTTATTGAAAAGTTAGGTGAGGAAGCGAAAAAACGAGGTGTTGTTGTAGCCTATGATTCTCGTCATAAATCACCTGAGTTCGCAATGGAGGTTGCTGCTACACTTGGTGCACGTGGTATCACAACATATGTGTTTGAAAGCTTACGTCCAACGCCAGTACTTTCTTTCGCAGTTCGTCATTTACATACAGTAAGTGGAATCGTTCTTACGGCAAGCCATAATCCGCCTGAATATAACGGATATAAAGTATACGGTGAAGATGGTGGACAGTTGCCTCCAAAAGAGGCCGATGAGTTAATTAGTTACGTAAACGCAGTAGAAGATGAATTAACAGTTGAAGTCGCTGATGTAGAGCAATTAAAAGCTGACGGTTTATTACATATTATTGGACAAGAAGTAGATGATGCATATGCTGCAGAATTGAACAATGTCATCATTAATAAAGAAATGGTACAAAAGGTTGGTAAAGACTTAAAAATCGTCTTTACACCATTACACGGAACATCAAATATTTCTGTACGCCGTGGTTTAAAAGAAGTTGGATTTACAGATGTAACAGTTGTAAAAGAGCAAGAGTTACCAGATCCAAACTTCTCTACAGTAAAATCACCGAACCCAGAAGAGCACGCAGCGTTTGAGTATGCAATTCGTGACGGTGAAAAGGTAGGCGCAGATGTATTAATCGCAACTGATCCTGACGCAGATCGTCTAGGTGTAGCGGTGCGCAATCATAATGGTGAGTTCCAAGTATTAACAGGAAACCAAACAGGTGCATTAATGCTTGATTACTTACTATCTCAAAAGAAAGAAAACGGAACGCTTCCGGAAAACGGTTTCGTATTAAAAACAATCGTAACGTCTGAGATTGGTCGTACAATTGCAAAAGCATACGGTTTAGATACAATTGATACGTTAACTGGATTTAAATTTATCGGTGAGAAAATTAGACAGTATGAAGAAAGCGGACAATATGAATTCCAATTCGGTTATGAGGAAAGCTATGGTTATTTAATCCGCCCATTCTGCCGTGATAAAGATGCAGTACAATCTGTCCTATTTGCATGTGAAGTAGCTGCATACTACAAATCACAAGGGAAAACGTTATATGACGGTCTATTAGAAGTATTTGAGAAATACGGATTCTTCCGTGAAGACCTTGTATCGTTAACGTTAAAAGGAAAAGATGGAGCGGAACAAATCCAAGAGATGATGGCGACGTTCCGTGAGAATCCTCCGAAAGAAGTAGCGGGCTTAACAGTCGTAGCAGTGGAAGACTATAAAGCAAGCATCGTTACGTCTTTACAAGATGGACATAAAGAAGAGATTCACTTACCGAAATCAAATGTGTTAAAATATCAATTAGAGGATGGTTCATGGTTCTGCCTACGTCCATCTGGAACTGAACCGAAGATTAAGTTCTACTTCGGTGTACAAGATAGTTCTTTACAAAATAGTGAACAAAAGTTACTTACTATTAAAGAAGACATTATGAATCGTTTATAATA